>JADFGE010000047.1 GCA_022567855.1 Planctomycetota bacterium
TGCGCTGCGGCGGAGCGAATTTCCGATGCGTAAACCAGCGAGCCGTCCCGATTCAATCGGGATCCCCGCCCGCGGTTCACGTGCGGGATGGGTTGGCGGGACGGTGCGCGGCGGAAGCGTTTGGCGTGCGGGCGTTAGCCCGGCCCGGGGACGGGCGGGCTCGCTAGAGAATCTGCCCAGACAGGCGGGCTCGGTGGGGAATGGGCGGTGATGAGCGGGTTCTATTGCCGGATCAAGGCGGGAATCAGTTGGTCGGCATCGTCAAACCGCCGTCGGGCTAAGGAGGCGTCGAACTGTTCCGGCAAGTCGTGAGGTTCCAGACGATCCAGTAAAAAGCGCATCACGGCTTCGGCTACGCGCTGGGGCGGATCGCTGCCGGTGGAGGACCAGTGGTTGTAATCAGCCCAGGAAAGTTGCATGGTGAATCGGCGCGGTTTGGGCGAGTTACCGGATGCGGTCTGCACCAGGTAGGACCAGCCGGTGGCATTCTCGCGCTCGGTGATGATCTGAAAGGGGGCCACCTTCGCTGCTCCTGTCGGTATAGGATCACGTCCTAGTCTACCTCGGTCGTGCCGTCGTCCCGGCGCGCCGGGAGTCGAGTTCCTCTGGATACCTGCTCATGGCGTTCCTGCTTGAAATCATTCGTCTTGGTCTGAATAACCTCCGGCTGCACATGTTGCGGTCGGTGCTGACGAGCCTGGGGATCATCCTCGGGGTGGCGGCGGTGATCGTGATGGTGTCGATCGGCGAGGGGAACAAGCAGGCGGCGCTGCGGCAGATTCAAGCGCTGGGGGCTACGAATGTAATCGTGCGCTCGTCGAAGCCGCCGGAGGCCGCCGATTTCGGCGGGGAGACGCGGTCATTCGTGGCGGCCTACGGGATCACGCGCCTGGACATGAGGCGTGTGGAGCACAATCTCTCCGATGTGGCGTACATCGTCCCGCTCAAGGCGGTTGGGGCTGAGATCTCCTATCAATCGCAACGGATGGGCAGCCAGGTCTTTGGCACGCTGCCGCGTCTGCGGAAGGTGGCGAATCTGCGGCTCGAACCGCGCGGCCGGTATCTCACCGCTGAGGACCTACGGAACTCGGCGCCGGTGGCGGTGGTCGGTTCGGAGGTCGCGCAGAAGTTTTTCAGGATGCGCGATCCTTTGGGGGCGACGTTCCGAATCGATCAGCAGGCGTTCCGGGTGATCGGGGTGCTGAGGCCGATCGGCCTGGCGGGGGGGGCGAGTTCGCCGTTGGTGGGCCGGGATTGGAACAAGGACGTTCACATCCCGATGACGACGGCCGAGAACCAGTTCGGCGATATTGTCCTGCGCCGACAGTCAGGCTCGTTCTCGGGCGAGCAGGTCGAGATCGCGGAGATATACATTACCGCCAACTCCACGGATGCCGTCCTGGAAACGGCTGACCGCGTCAGGCGGGTTATGGAGGTCGGGCACCCGGAGTTCAGCGACGTGCAACTGATCGTGCCCTGGGAATTGCTGGAGAACGTCAAGAAGACGCAGCTCGTGTGGAACATCGTGCTCATTGCGATCGCGGCGATCAGTCTGCTCGTCGGCGGTATCGGGATCATGAACATTATGCTGGCGTCGGTGACGGAGCGGACACGAGAGATCGGCATCCGCCGGGCCCTGGGCGCGACGCGCAAACACATCGTCGCGCAGTTCCTGGTCGAGACGGGTTCGCTGACCGCGGTCGGTGGGGTGCTGGGAGTATTGATCGGCGTGGGGGTGTCGATTGGGCTCGATCAGGTGGTGCCGTGGATTCTCGACCTGGCAGTGGTGCGCCGATACTTTGACGTGGCGGTGACGCTGGAGACGCAGATCACCATGTGGTCGATCATCGTGTCGTTTGTGGTGGCATCGTTGGTGGGGCTGGTGTTCGGGATCTACCCGGCGGTGTTGGCGAGTCGCCAGGATCCGATCGTCGCCCTGCGACATGATTGAGAAGAGTTGTTAGTTGTCAGTTGTCAGTTGTTGGGTTTGGCGGCTGCTTTCGCGTACACCTCGACAGAGCCGTTGTTCCAATCGACCCACCCCCGGAAGTGGTGCACGGATTTGTATCCGCGTTGCTGTAGCATCGCGGCATGGTCGGCGCTGAGGTGATTCGGATAGTACAGGATGATCCATTGCGGGTTGACATCGTTGAGCTTTTGGGGCAAGTCGACGCCGTGCCTGAGGCTATAGGTCGGTTGTGGATCGAATAGATACAGGTCCATCACGCGATGGGCCAGGCCGATGACCAGGATCGAGTCGCCGTCGTTGTGATGTTGGATTACATATTCAGCCGCATCGCGCAGCGGTTGCTTGGCGGGTCGAACGGCGAGATCAGCGGCGCTGAGTGCGACGATGATGAGTAAGAGCAGTAGTGCGGCGATTCGCTTCTTGTGCCAAAGACAATCGATGCCGCCGGCCATGAGCAGGACGGCCCCGGGCAGACTGAACAGGGCGAAGCGTGCATACATCCACGAATCAGCCAGCGACACGACAACCACCAATAAAGGCGCCCCCACCATCGCGATCACCCCGACTTCGCGTAAAATGGGTCGGGAGTCGTTTTTGGGGGGTTGAGGCGAGTTGGTCAAGCCGACGAGTAGCGATATCAGTCCGGGCCAGGCGGCCCAGGCGTACCACGATCCGCCGAGTTGCAGCAGGGCATGCCAGCCTTCGGGACCGAGGAGGCCGGGCTCATCGCCGGCGGAGGCGACGTAGGTTTCGCGTGCGTTCAACAGATCGGGAATGGCTGGTGCGTAAAGGGTGATTGTCAACACGGCGGCGAAGATCAACGCCAATGCGCCGCGGACCGCCCACGCGCGTTCCTTGTGTCGCGTCGCCCGCCAGAGGAACCACACGGCGTGTCCGATGGGTACGAAGGCGGTGACGAAATGCGTCCACACCCCCAATGCGCAGACGCCTGCATAGGCGCACCACAGCCACGCTCGATCGTTTGTTCGCGTCGCCACGAGCAGCCACGTCGCCCAAGCCGAAAAACAGATCATCATGCTGTACCCGCGGGCTTCGACGCCTTCCAAAACCGCGACCGGCAGCACGGCCATGAGCAGGCCGGCGATCACCGCCGCGCGTCGCGTCAGCGTACGCTGCGCTAGCGCATACATGCCGACGATTGCGCCGAGTGAAAACAACAGAGCCGGTAAGCGCAGCGCGAGCTCGAACCCCAGCGCGGGCTCGAACAGATCGACCGCGAACCAACTCAGCAGCGTGTGGGCGACATGGTTTGCCGGGTCATAGAGATTTCCCATAATCGACCCGGGTCCGTGGATGCCGAAGGAAAGCCACGCCGCAATCTCGTCATACCAAAGACTCTCCTCGAGTCGAGTCGCGCGCACGAGGAGGCCTAGCACGATCAAGCCGGTCACGAGCCACAGGTCAGTCGAGCCGGAAGTGGGTGAGGCTTTGCGCTTCGATGGCCCATTCGGCTCGAGGCGCGTTAGCAGAAGCGGAATCGCGATCAAAATGGCTGCCGCCACGACGAGCATGATTCGCCACAGCACGGCGCCTTGCCGGGTCACATCCGGCACGGGTGTTCGGCTTGGATGCGCAAACCAATCCGTCCATTGCTCGACGTTGATGAGGCCTCCGAGTAGAGCAGCCAACGCCGCAATCAACAGTGGCGCAATAAGCCAGCCGTGGCGTTTGATGGGGAAACTTGTCACATGCGTATCATACGAGACCTCCGTGATTCCCATGCGTTTCCGGGGTGCCATGCTTCATCCCCGGTCCACCGGGGTGAAGCATGCTTTGCCCTAAAAGGGTCAAAGCATGGCACCCGACCACGAATCAAGGGTGATGCGCATCATGAATTCATCATGTGTCACTGGCGTCCGTACTTCATCCGGCCGCGCCGCGATAGCGAAACAGCAGCCGCAGTATCCGCCGGGTTCGATCGCTGAAAAACGACTCGGCCAGATGATTGATCGCGACCCGACGATTGATTTCGCTCAGCGTGGGGTAGATATGCGTCGGGCCGGCGAGTTGTCCCATCGTCATGCCCCGGCTGATCGCGAGCACGTATTCGTGAATCAGCTCACCGGCATGCGGGCCGACGATCTGCGCCCCGATGATCTTCTTTCGCCATCCTCGCTGGTAGAGAACTTTGATTTTCCCAGCGGTTGATGATTCGCACAGGGCTCGATCGTTGTCGGCAAACTTCGCCTCGGCGACGCTGTAGTCGATCTCGTCAGCCTGAGCGCGTTTCTCATTGAATCCCACACTGGCCAATTCCGGTTCGGTGTAAGTACACCAGCCGAAGGCGCGGTAGCTCACTTTCGCCGGCAGCTTGAAGACGATGTTTCGAATGGCGACGCTTGCTTCCAGTGACGCAGCATGCGTGAACATTGGTCCGCCGGCACAGTCACCCACGGCATAAATGTGCCGCACGCTCGTCTGCATCCGTTTGTTGACGCAGATGCCGCGGCGGTCGTGATTGATGCCTGCGACATCCAGTTTCAATCCGTCGATGCTGGGCTTGCGCCCGACGGCTACGAAAATCTCATCCGCCGCGATCTCATCGTGCTCACCGCGATATTCCAGGCTGATTCGTTTTTCGCCATTGTGGACGGAAACGCTCGCCGCGGTGCAATTCATGCGCAGATCCACCCCGTCGCGTTTCAGCGCATCGCACACGATCGCCGACATGTCGTCATCTTCCCGGCTCAGCACACAATCAGCGGATTCAATGAGCGTGACGTTCGTTCCCAGGCGGGCGAACGCTTGGGCCATCTCGACGCCGATGGGACCGCCCCCGATTACCGTGAGGCGCTTGGGTTGGGTCTTGAGCGTGAAGACGTCCTCGTTGGTGATGTATCCCGCTTCTTTGAGCCCGTCGATGGGCGGAACGACCGGGCTCGAGCCGGTGGCGATGACGATTTTGTTTGCGGTGACAGTCTGATCGTTGACGCGCAGCGTATGAGGATCGACGAATGTTGCGTGAGCTTCGTACACGCTCAAACCCATCTCACGGAAGTACGAAGCTGTTTCGTGCTCGCGGATATGATCTTGGATTGCAGCGATTCGGCCTGTTATTCGGTCCCAGTGAAGGCGCGGCTCAATGGATTCGATCCCGAACCGGTTGGCCTCGCGCATCAGCGCGGCGGCCCGGCTCGATGCGATAAGCGATTTGCTGGGGACGCATCCGAAGTTCAGGCAATCGCCGCCGAAGAACCGCCCTTCGATCAAGGCGGTTTTGAGGCAGAGCTTGTGGGCGACGATGGCGGCCACGAGCCCGCCTGACCCGCCCCCGATTACCGCCAGATCAAAAGTGTCAACTCGGTTGGATGCCAAGCGCCGGCTCCTCTCGCCGCAGACGATAGCCGATCGCACACCCCCAGTTCCCCAGTGTCGTCTGTACCACGCCGCGCCGCCAGTGCCGATGATCGATCGTGACCGGGCAATCGACCAACAGCCAGTGGCCGTAGCGCCGACATCGGAGCGCCAGCTCCAGGTCCTCCATGGACGGCTGATTCGGAAAACCGCCGGCGCGGGCCACGACATCCGTTCGCACGAACATAGCTTGATCACCGTAGGGTAATTGCCATCGTGAGGCGCGAAAACGATTGCCGTACTCGACGATCCTGAACCTGAATCGCGGATCATTGATCACGTGTCCGAGCACGCCGCCGACGGCGCGTGGATGCGCCGTCAACGTCTCGACGATCGCCGCCCGCGTATCAGAACGGAATCGCATGTCCGCATGGGCGATCAAAACAATATCGACACACTCGCATAGCGCTTCGTACCCTTCTGCAACCGCATACCCGCGGTGCCGTTCGCTGCGGCGGATGACACGCGCGCCGGACCGCTGGGCAAGGGTTGCGGTTTCGTCGGTGGACGCAGCATCGACAACGATAATTTGATCAGAGCACGCTTGAAAGGTCGCAAGACTTGCAAGACACGGGCCGATGTTGCGCGTTTCGTTGAACGCTGGGATCACAACACCGATGCGCAGTGGTCGGCTAGGCGGGATCGTCGGGCTTGGCAGCTTGGAGGTCGGCTTGTCCACGCATCTTGTTCCAGGATCGTTTGGCCACGACCGCGGCGGTCAGCATAACGATAAGGGCCACGGCGAACCCTCCGACGATCGGCCAGGGAACCGCGCCTTGGCGAATTGCGCCGAATGCACCGGTGACGCCCAGCACGTAGAAGGCCGTGGCCGGCAACATGCAAACCCATGTTGCGAGCAGATATTTCCAGAATCCGACACGAGTGAGCCCGAATCCATAATTCAGCAGGTTGTAGGGGATGATCGGCAAGAGGCGGGTGATGGCGACAACCCATACGCCGTGCGTCTCGGTGGCTCGATCGAGCTTTGCAAACGCCTCGCGCCGCATTGCCCAGGTCCGAGTCGAGTCACGGGCGAACCGCCGGGCTATGAGGAAGCACGCTGCCGCCCCGAGCGTCGATCCTGCCGACACACTCGCCAGCGCTATCCATGGTGAGGACGCAAACGCCGATGCCCCGACCAACGTGATAGGCGTGCCCGGGAAACCTGCGACCGTCCACAGGACGTAGATCAGGACGTACGCCAGCGGCCCCCACGGTCCCATCGATTGGATTGTCTGCTGGACCCATTCGAGCACGGGTTGAAGTTCCTGTCGAAAGGCGAACCCAAGCCCGATCGCGAGGCCAACAACCACGAGGAGACCGATTGCCCGCCAAGGAATTCGCGAGCGCATTGACCGGGTGATCTGGTTCGTATCAGTACTCATCTGCCCAATCGTATGGTGATTGCAAGACGCAGCACCCGTGAGCGTGCTCTAGAGCGGTTTCACTGATCTTGTAGCATCACGCCATGGCAGGAACGGGACCACGTCGCGGCCTCAAAACCGATGGTATCCCGATTCAATCGGAAGCTCGCCCATGCCAATATCCAGTGGCATGGGCATCCTGCCCGTGCAGATGTCACGCCATGATAAGTCGCACGGGCAAGTCTCCATAGGCGACTCGCCGAGGCGAGATGCCCGTGCCACCGGAGTCGCGCCGATCGATCCGTCGGGACCGGCAAATGTATCGTGGCGCCAGACGACCAGCACATGCAGCCGCTACGTCTTCATTGAAACTGCTCTAGCTGCGTCGGAATTCCTCGGCACTGAGGTGCCGATGCTCAGCTTGTTTATAGCGCAACTTGATGAGCGGGGTGAAACCGATCATCAACACCGTGACAATTGCGCCTGAAAACAGTAGGGGGTACCACACCTCAAAGGGTTGACCGCCTATCAGCGCCGTCACGCCTCCTGCGAGCACTGCCAGCCCGAGCACTAAGGAAAACCAGTGAAGTCCATAGACGAGGCCCTTGGCTTTGCCGCGCGGCACGCAGATCCCGACCACGGCGCCGTAGGCACCGCCGAGCAAGCCGACGCCTACGGCCAGTAAGGTGCCGACCAAACCCCAGTCTTCAAACCACGGGTGCACGGCGGTCAGCATTTCAATCACCGCCGGTTCATTCATCGGAGCTGACTCCTTGGTCTTTGGGCTCGGGCGACTTTGAGAGCTGCTGTCGGTGAAGTGTGCGTATCTGCTGGGCGACACACTGAGCCGTTCGAGGTTCGCTTGACTTCTATCCTCGGCGGAACTCTTCGGCGTTGAGTTTTCGATGCTCCGCTTGGCGATATCGCAGCTTCAGCATCGGTGTAAAGATGATCATCAGCACCGTCAGAAGCGCACCGGGCAGCAGCAGGGCGAACCACACGCCGTAAGGTTGGCCGGTGACCAGCGCCGTGATTGCGCCCACGAGCAGCGCCAGCCCCAGCAGCAGGGTAAACCAGTGCAAGCCGAACACGAGACGCTTTGCCTTGCCGCGCGGCGCGCACATGCCGGCGACCGAGCCGTAGACGCCGGCGAGGATGCCGACGCCTCCGCCCAGTAGGCCGCCGGTTCGCCCTGCGTTCTCAAACCACGGTTGCACGGCGCTCAGCACTGCGATCATCGTTGGTTCACTCATCGAGACTGACTCCTTGGTCTGTGCGCTCGGGCGACTTTGAGAGCTGCTGTCGGTGAAGTGTGCGGATCTGTTGGGCGACGCTCGGCGCCATCTGGCCCTTGGCGATCAGGTCGGCCAGGAAGTCACTGACGGGGTCGGGCTCGCCGCCGTCCACCAGTCGGCCCAGCCGGTCGATCAGGGCATCGAGGCGCTGGCGCATGGTTGGGTATGAGACGCCGTACTGCTGGGCCAGGGCCTTGATCGATCCGCTGACGAGCACGAACGAACTGACCATGCTCAGGTCTTCGCCGCTCAGCTTCAGGATTGGATGGTTCACGACCGCACTGCCCATAGGGCCCCACCTCAGGGCTCTTGAACAATCGTAAAGTAGTTTTTCGTATTGTCAACAACCAACTTCAACAAAACGCAAATTTACATGATTTTTATACGGAAGTGTGTACTTCTCGAAAGTATGGATGTTGGGCTGACCGGCATGGCCGCGGACAAAAATCTGGCAGTTTATGCACAAGATATGGCTATATTGCAGAAAACTACTCTACTACGTATACCCTCGTAGTAAGCTAGAACAAGCAATGGTTTGCCATCTGTTTGGTGGCGTTCTAAGAGGAGTTGCTTATGGCTACTAGTGTTCTCGTAAGATGTACGCTCGCACGTAGCGCCTTCTCGGGTGAGCGTGTTTTTAAAATCAGCCGTCCTTCAAATAACGAATATATTGGTGTCGCGCCGCTAACCTCGTGCTACGACGATGCAAAACACCAACTTTCAACCACGCAACCTAGTGAATCATCAAGAATCAATGGATTTGTTTCGGCTAGGATGGTGCGTAATGGGGGAGGGGAAGCTGTTGTGCTTATCCCTGACGGGGAAATGATCAATGTTCCTGTAGGATTGGTTGCCGTGTAGACACGGGAGCCATCCCATGTACCTCTCTGATCGGGAACTTAGAGAAGCTATCAAGAATAACAGCCTGATCGTGGATCCGGTTGGGAAGATCGGCCCCAGTTCGATCGATATCCATTTGGATGTCGTTGAGGAAGCTCAGGTCTGGGATATGGAGAAGGTCCGTGAGCACAATCAGGATCATGGACACAACGAACGTGAATTGCGAGTGAGTCGAATTCGATATGGCACGATCTCAGAGGACTATCTCAAGCTGCCTCCGCACGAGTCTAAAGCGAATGATAGCGACAAGGTTTTTCGGCGAGATCGAGAGATTGTCTTGCGGCCGTTTGGGTTTGTATTATGGCAAACGAAGGAAGTTATAGGCACACCACTGGAGTATCCAAAATTCATCTGCTTTATCGATGGTAAGAGTACTAGGGCGCGGACTGGCCTGATTGTTCATCTCACCGCGCCCACAATTCACGCAGGGTGGAATGGTCACGTAACGCTCGAAATGGTCAATATGGGCCCGTTCGATATCGTCCTGCCTCAAGGAGACGCGATAGCCCAAGTGACAGTCGCCAGGCTTACTAGCTGTCCAGAGTTGTCGCAAGAAGATATTCAATCGGCGACTCTCGGGCAAGAGCAGGTCACAGGCCGACCGACTCAATAACCTTATCACCTGCTTCGGTATTTTCCTCTGTTTCATCTGAGCCGTGTTCGGGTCGGCCTTCTTTGGGACGCTCTTTCTGAATCGCCTTCGTCGCAGCATCTTCCCGATCGTCGTTTTCTAAAAAGTATGTTCGCGACACCGGTATCGGGCAGGTGATGCTTCGGCGGTTGGGCCGTCAGGAGCGGTTTGGGGCGAACGACAACGGAGCGGCCGAGTTGGCCGCTCCGTTGGGGATTGTTTGAAAGGGGAGAGGAGGGAAGGGTGGTCAGGGGTTGCCGCCCGCGGCGCCGCCGAACTCTCGTGCTCTACTTTCACGGAACTCGGCGAGCTGGACGTTGGAGACGGCGCCGGTAAACGTCACATACCGACGACCGACGGATTGCACTGACTGGCGCACAGGCCGTGTGGCGAACGGATAGCCGCCGATCTGTCGTTGGATGTAGTCCGGCGCTCGGACAATGAGTGTGCCCTGGTAGTAGCGGATGGAGGCCCAGTCGCCGCCGTTGTCCACCCAAGCGTCGGGCTCGACGATATCGATGATGAGGTCGATGACTTCCTGGGCTTTTTCGAGTTCGGTTCGCCGGTCAGCCTCATCGCCGGGTTCGCCGAAGATGGACCCGCCGCCTCCTCGGCCACCACCACCACCGCCACCGCCTCCGCCGCCGAAGCCGCCACCGCCACCTCCGCCGAAGCCGCCACCGCCACCGCCGCCGCCACCGCCGCCGCCACGGCCGCCGCCGCCGGTTTGACCCTGGTTCAAGGCGCTATTCAGGTCGAGATCCGGAGCGTTGTCGAACCGCGGCGGTTCGAAGAGCAGATCGCGAATCGGGTAATACCGAATTTCGCGGGCGCCGGGTGCGCTGAGTCGGAGCTTTGTCCCAACCTCAACAAACCCGTTGCGCAGTTGCCAGGTCATCGCCTCGTCCAGCACCTGGCATTGATCGAGGATCATCTCCAGGACACTGAGGGCGGGTTGATCCACGACATTGAGCGTGATCGGCGTTTCCGGATCGATTCCCTCGCCGGTGCGGTCGTCGCTGTAACGACCGATGATATTGATCCCGAGGATCGTCTGGAGATAGTTGATGGCATCGCGGGCGGGCGTCTCGGGGAATTGGACTGTCACGTCGGTGTACAGGAGCACACTGAGCATGTAGGCCTTGGAGGTGTTGCGTGACTCGGCCCGAGCCCGTTGCTGCATGACGTAGTCGATCCGCTCAGAAAGGTTCTGGCCGAAGGCCGGTGTGCAGATCAGCAGACCGCAGCCGGCGAGTGCGAGGGTGATGCGATTCATGTCAGTACCTCCAGATTGGCTCATGCAGGCGCAGAGAAAAACCACCAAGGCGTTCCTCTAAGTGTAGACGCAAATGAGTCTATCGCGGTGTCGGGAAATCCCATAATTCAAGATTGTTTTCGGGCGGGGGGCTCATTGGTTCCCATTGGGTTGGGCCAGGGCCTCCAGGCTCCAAAGGGTCTGTACGGCCGTCAGAAGGCCCAGGGCCTGGGCGGCGACGGGCTGATCGGCGTCCCAGACGGCTGCCCGCACCCCGCCCATGGCTCGGGCCGGGTTCTGAAGCGACCAGGCTGACGTCTCCCGGACGGTCAATTGCATGAGGAAGCGGATCGTGCCCAGATGCCGATCCATGGCCGACTGGGCCTCGTCAGCGGGCTCCGCGTAGCCAGTGTAAACGTACTCCACGCCCTCAAACTTCAGGTCTGGCCGCGCCTTCTTCAGCACGCCGTCAAGTTCGTTCCCCAAGAATGTCGAGAACGCTGTCGCCCTGAACCCCTCCCCATCGAACGGAAGTGGGCCGCCACCGATAACATCTGGCAGTTCACCCCGAGATGCCTGGAGACCGGCCCTGTAGAACTGCCTGAACTCGACCTGCAAGTCAGGTTGCTGGGCCAGAAGACGAGCCACCGTTACCGTCGCAGCGGCGATGTCACCAGCCTTCCCAGCGTCTTTGGACGACTTAAGGGCGCCGACGACGCCAAGGGCTAAGCCCGCTATTGCAAAGAATGCCATTACTCGCTCGGCTCCTCAAGATGTATGGTAGGCACAATTGCCAACCAGGTGGTGGGCAAAGGCAGATTCTGGCGATAGAACACGCGGCCGTTGGAGTTCCACTCCGGCGGCAAGGTCGTGGTCTCGTCCCCCGTCACGATCGCCTCCGTGTGCCCGGAGCCGTGCGTCTCGATGTGCTCGATCGCCTCGTCCATGGAGTCGACCACGCGGACTGACATCACGAGCGCCAGGAACTCCTGCCCGAAGTCCTCGGGCGCCGCGGCCCTGACCTGGCGCTCGTCGGCGGGGCCGAGCAGCGAGAGCGCC
>JADFGE010000338.1 GCA_022567855.1 Planctomycetota bacterium
CATCTCCGGCGTCTTTCTCATCGGTGACGCCCCCACCCGCGCCGCCGACCGACCTCGCGGCGCCCGACGCGCCAGCTCCATCGACCACACGTCAATCGCCAGCGGCCGTTCAATCTCCCGCGCCAGGTCGAAACCAACCTTCCATGCGCCCTGCCCGACCACTTGGATTACATCGGGCGTGGCCGACCCCAACTCAGTCGCCAAGCGCTGCGCCCGAACCCGCCGCATCCAAAGAGGGACTGCCATCGGCGTCTCGATCTGCGCCGTGAACGCGACATCACTGACGATCTGCTCCGCTTGTTCGGCTGAAAGATCGTCCGGAACGATGCGCGAAACCTCAATGCCTTCGTCGATCAGACCCGCACCGATGCGGTCGAGCATCGGTCCCTCATGGGCCAACCGCTCCTCGTCAATAATCATCAGGACGTGCATTGCCGTTGGGCCCTCGCGCGCTGCAATGGCGAAAATCGTTGCGCCATTTCATCAGGAATTCGCTGCGGCCGACGGCGCGCTAAGTCTATAAACACCCACAGCGTTGCGGCGCGGCATACCACGATTTCGTCCGCGGGCCGAATCACCACATAATCCCGCCACGACTTCACCCGCTGCATGTCGCGAACCCATGTTGCGATCACCAGCTTGTCGTTGGCCCATACTTCAGCCAGGTAGTCGATCTCGTGCCGAGCCACAAACCACATCACGCCCTCGCCCAACATTCGCCGGCGCGTATACCCCAGCGAATCGGCGTGCAGCTCGGCCGCACGGTCCAGCCATCGCACATACTCCGTGTGCCGCACGTGCTCGATCGTTTCGCCCAGGCTTGAGCCGTCCACCGACAGGTCGCACACAAACGGTTCCGGATGCGCGACCTCAAACCGTCGAAGGTCGATCGGCTCGCGCCGTACCACTAGATCACAATTCACCGAGTCCATCGTCATCGATCCGATCCATCCTTCGAACGTGGTTTACTGCCCGGCTCGATTTCGCGCAAGTAAACCCACGAGTAGATGCCTGTGCTGTGACCATCGGAAAACTCGAACCGAATCGCGTAGTTGCCCACCAGCTCCGCGCTGACAGCCGTCAACGGCCCTTGCCGATCGCCCGCGCCCGCCGGCAACACCGTCAGCGGGTTCTTCGCCATCTCCTCGCGCAGCATCCGAGCCTCGGCCGACGGCGACATCTTGCGCAAATACTCGATCGGAAAAAAGCTCGTCGTGCCGTCCGCCCACTGCACGGTCAGACCCCGGCCCTTGTCCAGATCAAGATGCTTGGGGCTCTCGTCCATCGGGCCATTGTATCGACGCCGTTGCCCTATTCGACGACGACCCCGCGGCCGCCTATAAAGTACCCGCGCTGAGCCCGTTGATGCCTCAAACCAAGACGCAACCCGATATGGACAAGCCGTCTGCCGATCGCATATTGCCTCGTCACGCTGCGGATCGGCTGGTTCAGGCCATTGAACGTGTCGGCTCGCCGGTTTGCGTGGGCCTCGATCCCGTTATAGACAAGCTGCCCGCGTCGCTTCGACCCGATCACGCCGACCCCCGCGCTATCGTGCAGGCGCTCACCGCCTTCTCAATGGGGGTGCTCGATGCGATTGCGGAGGTTGTCCCCTGTGTGAAAATCCAGTCCGCGTGCTTTGAACGCTATCGCTACCTCGGCGTCCAAGCTCTGACCAACGTCATCGTCGGGGCCCGCACGCGAGGCTTGCAGGTCATCCTCGACGCCAAGCGCGGCGACATCGGCATATCAGCGGAACACTACGCCGCCGCCGTATTCGACGAGCAAATTATCGACGGCCTCGACGGTCGACCAAGTTGGGTCACCGTCAACGGGTACTTCGGGGCCGACGGAATCAAGCCGTTTTTGCGCGAAGGCTTCGGCGCGTTCGTCCTGGTGCGAACGTCAAACCCCAGCTCCGATGTACTGCAAGCGTCCAAGCTCGACGACGGGCGAACCGTTGCCGAACGTCTTGCCGCGATCGTCGCCGAGCTTGGCGAATCTTCGATCGGCGAATGTGGCTTCAGCGCGCTGGGGGCGGTGGTGGGGGGGACCAAGTCAGACGAGGTCGCCGCCCTTCGGGAGTTGATGCCGCAGCAGATATTCCTCGTCCCCGGCTTCGGCGCACAAGGTGCGACCGTCGATGACATCCGCCCGTGCTTCAACGCCGATGGCAAAGGCGCGCTCATCACCGCCAGTCGATCTGTTATTTACGCCTTCGACCCCGCCGACCCCAACTGGCCCCAAAGCATCACCCAAGCCGCCAAGTCCTTCGCCGACCAGATCGCCTCCGCCATCTCGCGCCCCTGAGCCGGCTCCGCCGAGGCGGGCCGAGTGCATTCTTCTCCCCTTCCCGACATTCACGTTGGCAACGTGACGCTCTACCACTCCCCAATGCCACGAGCACGACGCTATGATCGCGGGACAGGGAGGGCGTGACGATGACGGTGGCCAAACATGAATAGCGAGCACTTCGAGCGATTGCTCTATGAGGAAGAAAGCACGACACTTGACTTCAAGAGAGAGCAATACCGTTTCGTCAAGGCCAGCGACGACGAAAAATCAGAACTACTGAAAGATTTGCTCGGATTTGTGAACGCATGGCGACGCTCGGAAGCCTACATCTTGATCGGTGTGACAGATGTGCGCGGTGGTAAGAGTATTGTCAACGGCATCGGCAAGGCGGATCATCTAGACGATCACTCTCTTCAGCAATTCGTCAATAGTCAGACGAATCGGCCGATGCGATTCCACTATGAGGCGTTTGGCTTTGAAGGCAAGCAGGTTGGAATCATCAGGATCGACGAGCAGGAGCGTCCTATTTACCTCAAGCGGGATTACGGCAACCTTGAGAGGGACAAGGTCTATGTTCGGAGAGGGAGTTCGACCGATCCAACTAAGCCAGCTTCAATAGAAGAGATCGCCTTGATCGGCCGGAATCCGGTCGCGCCATCGGCGGAGTTGGTCGTTG
>JADFGE010000048.1 GCA_022567855.1 Planctomycetota bacterium
GGATTCGGTGGTCAGGACCATGGCCGCTACGCTTACGGCGGTCGCCAGGCCGGCCCGGGTCACCTTCAGGGGAGCGATGATCCCCTTCTCCATCATGTTCCCGTAGTTGTCCATGGCGGCGTCGTAGCCGTGTTGGGGCTTGAGGCCCTTGACCTTGTCCACCACCACAGAGCCCTCCTTGCCGGCGTTCTCGGCTATACGGCGCATCGGCTGTTCCAAGGCTTTGGCCACTATGGCCACTCCCGTTTTCTCGTCGCCCTGGGCCTTGGCCACCATCTTGTCCAGGGCCTTCTGAGCGTTGACCAGGGCCACGCCGCCTCCGGCGACGATCCCCTCTTCAACAGCGGCCCTGGTGGCGGACAGCGCATCTTCCACCCGATGCTTCTTCTCTTTGAGCTCTATCTCGGTGGCAGCGCCGACCTTGATCACCCCGACGCCGCCGGCCAGCTTGGCCAGCCGCTCCTGAAGCTTCTCTCGATCGAAGTCGGAGGTGGTCTCCTCTATCTGGGCTTTGATCTGCTTGATCCGGCCCTGAATTGCGCCCTCGTCCCCTTTGCCCTCGATGATGGTGGTATCGTCCTTGGTGGATACCACCCGGCGGGCCCGGCCCAGGTCGTCGATGGTGGCGGAATCGAGCTTGCGGCCCACTTCCTCGCTGATCACGGTGCCACCGGTGAGGATGGCGATGTCCTGTAGCATGGCCTTGCGCCGGTCGCCGAAGCCTGGGGCCTTAACGGCCAGGCAGTTTAGGGTGCCCCTCAGCTTGTTCACCACCAGGGTGGCCAGCGCCTCGCCGTCGACGTCCTCGGAGATGACCACCAGGTTCTTGGTCACCTGAAGGATCTTCTCCAACACCGGCAGGATGTCCGAGACTGCCGATATCTTCTTATCGGTGATGAGGATATACGGGTCGTCCAGGGAGGACTCCATCCTATCGCTGTTGGTTACAAAGTACGGGCTGATGTAACCCCGGTCTATCTCCATCCCCTCCACGTATTCGATCTCGTATCTGATGCCCTTGGACTCCTCTACGGTGATGACACCGTCCTTGCCCACCTTCTCCATAACCTCGGCGATTAGGCCGCCGATCTCGGAGTCCGCAGCAGAGATGGAGGCCACCTGAGCTATCTGGTCCTTGCCGGCCACGGCTACAGAGAGCTTCTTCAGCTCCGCTACCACACCGCCTAGGGCCTGTTCCATTCCCCTCTTCAGGGCCATGGGGTTGGCGCCGGCGGCCACGTTCTTCATCCCGTCGTGGATCATGCGCTGGGCCAGCACTGTGGCCGTGGTTGTGCCGTCGCCGGCCACGTCGTTGGTCTTGGTGGCCACCTCTTTGATAAGCTGGGCCCCCATGTTCTCGAACGGGTCCTCCACCTCTATCTCCTTGGCGATGGTCACGCCGTCATTGGTGATGGTGGGAGGGCCGAACTTCTTGTCCAGGATCACGTTTCGCCCCTTGGGGCCCAGGGTGATCTTCACCGCGTCGGCCAGGGCGTCGATCCCCTTTCTCAAGGAGGCCCTTGCCTCCTCACTGTATACTAATTGCTTAGCTCCCATATGTACTCCTTTCCCGGTACGTTAGGTTGTTGTCGAAGTAGGGATGGGCCGATCCTAGCGGATCTTGGCCACGATGTCCGATTCCCGGACGATGAGGTACTCCTCCTCACCCTCTTTCACCTCGGTCCCCGAATACTTCCGGAACAGTACCTTGTCCCCCTTCTTCACCTCCATGGCCACCCGCTTGCCGTCTTCCGACAGACGGCCCGGGCCCACGGATATGATCTTCCCCTCCTGGGGTTTCTCCTTGGCGGTGTCGGGCAACACTAACCCGCTGGCCGTCACCTGCTCTTCCTCGATGGGCTTGATAAGCACACCGTCTCCCAACGGTTCAAACTTCCTGGCCAATATGAATCCTCCTTCCATATATACCGAGTGTCATCTACAGATTAGCACTCTCTATGGTCGAGTGCCAGTATGGCTATGTTAACCGGAGTTTCCAGGCTCTGCAATTTGCCTGATACCATTGAATGCCAACTGATTATCATACAATAGCGTATATTGGCACTATATAGCAGTTATTCTACGATATTCGGATATATACACCTGTTTACATGCTTTTTATGGCCAGGTCAAGATTCGGCATATAAACGCCCGCCGGTGCTTCTTTACTACTTACACGCTTCCGTGTAAAATGTTCCATAATGGCGGAGAAAAAGAAGAAGCCAATCTGGCATTCCGGCACGGTACGGAAACTGAGAAGGCATCTGGCAATGACCCAGCGGGAGCTTGCCCAGGAGAACGATCGGCTGCGGGAACGGGTGCTGGACCTGGAAACCCAGCTCCTGCGCAAGACGCGCGAGAGCGCGGAGGCGCGAGCGAGGCTCCAACCCCCCGAGTCCTCCTCTGCCGCCGCCCGCCAGGACGTGCAAGCCAACACCCCGTACGTGGCCGAGATCACAATCGGCCGGATGAGCCACGCCCGAGACACCGATGGCGACGGTGAGCTGGACGAGTTGCTCGTCTACATCGAGCCGGTCGATGGATGGGGCCGGTTCATGCAGATTGTCGGGACCCTGTCCGTCCACGCCGCGGTCCTCCCGCCGGATGCCGACGCCCAGACGATCGGGCGAGTTCAGCTTGCCCCCGGCGACCTTCGCCGGGCATACCGCTCAAGCTTCACCGGAACCCACTACACGGTGACGGTGCCGATCAGCTCGGCCGAGGGTCTTGACGCAGACAGCTGTGTTGTCTATGCCGAGTTTGTGGATGGGTCCACGGGCCTGCGCTACGTCGCCGAGCACGGGATCGGCCTGACGCCGCCGTGATGGGACACGACGTGTGGTGGGAGGGTTGCGATCTCCGATGTGCCCCAACGCAAGACCGATATACTGTCAGGCCATGCGGAATGTCCTGGTGAAAGTTTCGTTGCTCGTGACGCTGGGCGTCGGCGGCTGCCAGCAGGCTCTTTTCCCAAGGAATGCCCCTCGAACACAATTCGAGGTACACGAGCGCATGCGGAACCCCTACATCCAGTTGGAGGAACCGGATGAGTTCGGCAAGCCGCAACCTGCATTACGAACGCGGCTATTGCGGCGGTACTGATCCGGCGGTCCGATAGCGACCAAAAACCCGCGCCTGTCACCCAAACTCAAACCATTATCCAAGGTTCTGCACCCGAAGAACCCGATATGTCTCATGTCACGGGGGGACAGGACGTGCACGGCTTGCCAAGGAACGGCTCAACCCAACGAATGCCACGGCCATCACGCCGCACTCGCGTCGTCTGGGTCAGCTTCCTGACGGCGATCACGCTGGTAACCGGCCTGCTCCTGCTGGGGGCCGGAGACCATCGCGGCGGGGGCCGTGGATATCTGGTGGTCGCGACGAGCGTACTCCCGGACGCTCAAACGCTCAATCCAATCTTCAGGACCGCCGCCCCGCTGGAGCCGAACCGGTGGCGCGGAATCATCATCCATCACTCCGGTGCGCCGGCAGGGGACGCGGAGTCGATGCGCCGACGCCACCTCGGCTTCGGATACCGGAGCATGGGCTACCATTTCCTTATCGGAAACGGCAATCGGTTGGGCGATGGCGTGATCCATGTCGGAGACCGATGGGTCAACCAGCAGCCGGGTGCTCATTGCATCGGGCCCGACGGCGACTATTACAACGAGTACGCCATCGGGATCGCCTTGATCGGCAACGGCAATCGCCGGCCGTTCACGGATCGCCAGATCACCGAGCTGATTCGGCTCGTTCAGCAGCTCCAGCGAGAATTGAATCTGCCCGCCACCGCCGTACAACTCCATCGGGACGTGGCCCGGAACCTGACCAGCAGCCCGGGCGAATTCTTCCCGGTGGGTCAATTCGAGCGGCAACTGCTCAACCTACCCCATTGATGCGGGCCGTGCGGCCAACTAGGCTACCGAACGGGGATGACACTGGCCGCCGCGGCGTTGGAGGCTGAAGGACCCCCCGCTGGGTATCAGCGGATGGTAGTCTATGTTGATCGAGCCCGGAGCCGACGCTGAGCCGCTGGAGCCGGGGCAGTTCACTATCGAACGCATGCAGACGCTTGCGCAATGTCACACCAAAACCAAATTGCTGGCTATCGCATCTTGGCGAGGATCGGAAACGGAGCCGCGTCCGAGCTGTACGCAGTGCAGGATCGCAAGACCAAGCAAGTCTGGGCTCTGAAGCACGTCATCAAGCAGGTTGAGAAGGACCAGCGGTTCCTGGATCAGGTGAAGCAGGAGTTTCTCGTCGGATCGAAGCTAGAGCACGCCAACATCCGGGCCATCCAGCGCTTGATCAAGCATCGCAAGATGTTCAAGGTCGTGGGGGTCACGCTGCTCATGGAACTGGTGGATGGGACGACGCTCGATCAAAAGCGCCCCCCAACCCATGCCCATGCGGTGCGACTTTTTCACCAGGTCGCGCTGGGGCTAGCCCACATGCACGCGCACGGCTATGTGCACGCTGATATCAAGCCCAGCAACATCCTGGTCACTGACCGCGATCAAGTGAAGATCATCGACCTGGGTCAAGGCTGTCGCACCGGAACCGTCAAGAAACGGATTCAGGGCACACCCGGGTACATGGCTCCGGAGCAGGCCCACCGTCAGGCGATCACGCCAAAGACCGACATCTACAATCTCGGAGCGACCATGTATTGGGTGCTGGTGCGTGAGGTCATTCCGACCGCGCTGCCGCCGAAGGACGAGGTCGACAGCCTCTTCACCGGGGCGTTGGATGCCGACATGGTCAAGCCCCCGACCCCGCCGAATGAGAAGGACCCGACGATCCATCCGATCCTCTCTAAGCAGATCCTTGATTGCGTGCAGCTGCATCCGGACGACCGCCCGGAATCGATGGCGGTGGTGGCGAACCGCCTCGAGCTCGTGGCGGAACTCCTGGAGACGCCGCCGAAGTGACTTCGCCCTCCGCCCGCGCAAACGACGAGACATCACGCTCGGTGTAGATCATTCGCTGCCGTTATCGTGTGGAGGCGTGCGCCGCTTCCGTCCGCCCCCGTTGCTTCAGCTCCGCCAAATCGATACGGCGCCGTTTGCGGAACAGCACACGGATCGGAATCTCGCTGTAGGGAAGCTCTTGGCGTAAACGATTCGTCAAGTATCGCTCGTACGTGCCTCGGAATAACGTGGGCTCGTTGACCACCAGCGCGATGGTCGGCGGTTGAACACCGATCTGGCACGCGTAATAGACTTTCGCCTGGCGGCCGAGGCGCGAGGACGGGCCACGCCGCTTGAGGATCGAACCGACGACATCGTTGAGCCGCCCGGTCGGCTCATGATGACCGGCCTGGGCGTGGAGACTGAACGCCATCGCGACCAGGTCGTGAAGTCCTTCGCCACGCTTTGCACTGATAAACACAATCGGCGCAAAATCCAGACCGCGCAACTGCTGCGTCAGGTAGGAAAGGTAGGCCGACGGTGACAGCTTATTTTGCACGAGATCCCACTTGTTGACGACGATCACCGTGGGCTTGTACTGGCACTGCAGCTCTTGAGAAAGCTTCTTGTCCACCTGAGAGACGTCAACGGTGGCGTCCATCAAGAGCAGGACGACGTCGCAGCGCCGAACCGCCGCGAGCATCCGGTGGTAGGCGTCATACTCGATATCGTCTGCGAAGCTCTTGCGCTTGCGAACCCCCGCGGTGTCGATGGCGAGCATCGTTCGACCTTCCAACTCAAAGCGCACGTCGATCGCGTCGCGCGTCGTCCCGGGGATCTCCGACACGATGACGCGCGGCTCTCCGGCCAAGGCGTTGATAAGCGTCGATTTCCCGGCGTTGCGCTTTCCGACAATGGCGATCGCCATCTCTTGTTCGAGCTCATGTTCTCCCGGCACTTCACCGGCAACCCGACGAAACAGCCCCTCCAGCAGCGCGCGAACCCCAAGACCGTTGGTCGCTGAGACATTCGCGGGCTCGCCGAAGCCCAGGGCCGCCGCCTCACAGCCATCCGGGATCCATCGCTCGCTGTCAACCTTGTTGGCCACCGGCACGATGCGATCCACCACGTCCAGCCGGCGAAGCAGCGACGCGATCGCGTAATCCAGGCTCGACAGGCCGCTTTGAGCATCGACCACCAGCAGGATGACTCGCGCCTGGCGAACCGCGGTCATGATCTGTGCTTCAATGTCGGGCGTGAGTGCGGCCAGATCGTCCCCCAGCTCGTTGTAGCGCCCGTCCTCGGTGGTGTAGACCCCGTACCCGCCCGTATCGACGATCTCGGCCAGCACGCTCGGCGTCCCCGGGGGACTGTCCAGCGGCGGATCAAGCTCCACAATCGCCGATACCCGATCGCGCGTCACACCCGGCGTGGGCGCGACGATCGACACCCGCTGTCGAGCCAGCCGGTTCAGCAGGCTCGATTTCCCGACGTTCGGCCGTCCGATGATGGCAATCCGTGGAATCGTCATGACCCGAATCCTATGCCCCAGCCCACGCTGGGAGAAACACGATCCGGCTGAGCCTCGTTCGGCCCGCCCCCGGCCCCGAGCTTTCCTTGACGCCACGGCGGCACGATGCCTTGGACTCGACGCGCTCACCCGTGTTTCCGCTTGGTCACTTCGGTTTGCGGAACCTGTACATGTGGCTGTCGGGGTGATAGTACAGGTCGACCTCGGCGCGCTCGCCGTTGAAGGCGCGCTGAAAGAACGTCTTGACGGCGGTGCTCTTCTTGTTTCTTATGGGCGAGCCTTCAAAGTAGGCGTGGGAAGACCCGACGCGCGGCGCTTCGGTAAAGTCAACGTACATCGCCTGCTTGGAGTAGAGATTGTGCGGGTAGTGTCCGAGGCGGGCGAGTTGCTCTTCACCCGACTTGATGCGCGAGGCTTTCAGGGCAGCATCATTCTCGTTGATCGTGATGTAGAGACGCTGCCGGCAATGAATTCGATCAACCCAGCTTGCATGACCTTTGTTATTGGTATCGGCGGCCGCCATCACGACATTATCAAAGAGCAGTCGAGTGCCGCGATACACGGATGATGCCAGCACCTGCTTAAAAAGATAGTTGCCCATACTGTGCAGCACGAGGTTGACGGTGAACGGGCAACCCTTTTGCGCCTCGCGAGCGATGAATTCGTCGCGCCGCTCCGCGCTGGCGAACTTTGTCCTGGCCTTCGCGGTGATCTCGTCGAGGTAGGCTTTATTGAACGCATTGAGGAGGTCGTACATCCTGGCCAGAAAACGATCGAGCGCGCCGACTGACGCTCGGGCGTCACGCTTGTCGCTCTTGTAATCAAGGACTCCGCCGATTCCCCCGCCGTTGGCCGGCCAACTGAAGCCGATGACTTCGACGTTGTACGTTCGCGCAAATCCGTCCATGCGTTCGAGCACAGCCTTGAAATCATTATTGAAACCATGCACGAAGACCAGGAGGTTCTTCCCCTTCTTTCCGGCTTGGCGCGGGTTGGTGCGGTCGAGGATCTTGCGCGCAACGTATTGGCTGGCGTACACCGGCTGCGGCTTGCCATCGGGTCCGATCGTTGGCGCCAGGCGCACCTCTTTCATCATCGCATCGTCTAGCGTATCGGGCAAGATCTTGATAACCCAGCGTTTGTTGCGTTTGGTCGCCTCGACGAGCCGCAATTCATTGGGCCCTTCAGCATTGGGCTTTGATCCCAGCTTGTCGATTCCCTTGGCGTCCTGAACGACTTGGCGATTGGTAACAATAAACATTGTCTTCTCCTTGGTAATGGCTCGCCCCAATGCGCTCGGCGATACGCTATCGGAGCAAGAGTTTGGCGCTATCGACGACGGCCTTGAGTGTGTCGAGCGCGCGGATCGGAGCATTCCGGCCGATTCGGTTGATGACCCTCTCGATGTCACGGATGAACTGGGAAAACTGAGCGGTTCGCTGCCGAACGTCCGCGATATTTTGGCGGATGAACTCGCGGGAAAGGCGCGTTCGAGCCTTGCGGGCAGCCGTGACCTGCGCATCGGTTGCGAGCATGGAGCGCGCGATATTGTTCAGCGCTCGCCGGGCATCTTCGTACTTGCGTTGAGTCTGGGCGTTTGTCGGCATGGCTGGTTACCTCGCTTGCTTGTAATCGTTGATCGCTCGCTTGAGCTGCATCGCGGCGGCGAAGAGTTCGCTGGCAATGGTTTGGGCGGTCCGCTGCTGACGCGGCGGTAACGCCAGTTCGAGCAGGGCTTGGCGGGTTTGACGAATGGACTTGACGTACAGCGTCATCACCTCGCGGTACGCGAGAAGCTGATCGTCCAAGCCGCGGATTTCCTTCGCATGGCGCTCGATCTCGTCAGCCAGTTGCTCCAATTGGCTGTGCGCCAGCTTGGTGTACGCGTTGCCGGAGGCTTTGGCTGGAAGTGACGGTAGAAGTCCGTCTTGCGGCCAGTCGGGAATCGCACTGAACGTTTCATTGACTTGATTGATGATTTCATGCACGGTGCCGCGGTCGGCATCGGCGCCTCGCTCAACCGGGATTGTGAACTCGGCGGCGATTCGCGCGACGGTGCGCGCCAGGTCGTTCATCCGATCGGAGCGTTCGTCGACAGCCAGATCGTGCAGCCCCTTTCGTATGTTGTAGAAGCTCTGTGCATCATCTTCGAGCAGAACGAGGAATCGCTCGATGGCAGGTTGCGCTGCACGTACGGCTTGAGCGAATCGGCGGGCGGCGGCTTCCCGTTCGATCAATTCCAGTGCGAGCTTGGCTGCTCCTGCGAACGGCGTTACCTGCATCGCCGCATCGACGACAGTGTGGGAAGGGAACGTTTGCAGCGTTTGGATGAGGCCATCGACGGACGCGGCGATCTCGTCGGCTGAGCGCCCTTGCGCGACCGCTGCGAGCGCTTCGTTGTATTGACTCAACACCTGCCAGGCGCGCAGACGCACCCCAACATCGTCCGGAGCGCTGCTCGGATCAGTCAGCTCGGCCACGTCAAAATGGAAGCGATCAGACGCCTCGGCGTCTTGTTCGCGATTGGCTGATGCGGCCCGGCGTTCGATTTCCTCGTGCGCTTCTACCTGCAGGGCGTAGTCCAGCAATACTTCTTCGCCAACCGAGCGTACTCGCTCGAATGCGGAGGTGTACGACGCGAACTCCTGGGTGGGGATACGGCTGCAGCCGAGCAGTAGACAGAGCATCGCTATCGTCATGACGAAGCTGGCTGTATAGTGAGCGAGTTTCATTACGAAACCTCCTATTGCCGAGCTGTGCGTCGGCGGTGATGGCCGCGCCGCCCACCAGCCGCGGTGATACGCGCGACGGATACCGTCTGCGGTCGCATCGGGACCCGGATCCGCCAGGCCGTCGTGGTGCGGTGCAGCCCCGGCGTGAAGTAGACTAACAAATACCGAACACAAATCAAGGCCCGCGTCCGGATCTTCTCGAGGCTCGGCGCACAACCCAGGCGATCCGGCTCGTGAACGGTGTCCAGGGCAGTCGCCTCTCCCAACATGTAACTCCCATCGCGGCAATTGCCTACAACGGATGGCTCTCAGGCGGCTCGTGCCAGCGGTGCATGCCCCGAGCGAAGCGAGAGTTCCCCCACGCCGTGAAGACGATGGTTCAGCACGCCCGACATCGCGGCACTGGTGCGAGACAATCATGGCGTGCCGGACTTGGCCGAGAGGTACTCCTTGCCAAAGTCAATCCCCAACTCGACCCACATGAGCAGATGGTCGGACATTTGGAAGGTGCGCCACTTCGAACGGTAGTACGTTGACTTGGAGCGATCGCTGCGCGGCTGTTCATTGGGTTTTCCGATGTTTGCGACGCGGTAGGACTTGCCCATTCGCGATGCGTAGGTTCGCTCGTCGTCGTTGGTGAAGACAACGTTGTAGAAATCGAACACGTTAGCTGACAGCACTTGCAAGCGATTCGGTCGCACCTTAAACGCGATCTGGTCGTAGCAGCGTTTCTTCTTTCCGATGTTGGTTACCGGGACTTGCTGCAAGGCGGGAGGAACGATGAAGCCGGCGTCGGTGATCGCCTTGAACGTCTTGTCCTGACGGCTATAGATGTTGAAGTCGCCGAGCAGGATGATATTGCGCGACCACGATGTCTCTTCGTCAGCGCGTTCGCTGAGGAAATCCGCAATGAGCTGAATCTCCTTGATACGTTTGGGGTTGTTCGGTTTATCCTTGCCATAGAGAATGTGGACCGTACAAAGCATGAAATCGAACCATCCCGCCCGAAATCCAACGAGATACGGCGTGCGATAGAGCTGGTCCGCCGGGTCATAGCGAATCGTTCTTCGACCTCGTCTGATTGCTTTAGCTGGGATAACGATTTCGCCGGCGACGCCGCCAAACTTCACTTTGCGTGAGTCATAGAGGTATGCGAGTCGCTCGCGATTGCCCGGCCTTCCTTCTGTGACGTCCGTGACAACGTAATTCCAATTGTGTCCAAGAATGCGCTGCACCTTGTCAAGGGCCTGTAGATCCTCGCGCACTTCCTGAAGAGCGACGAGATCAAAATAGGAGATGATTTCGGCGATGTAATAAAATGATTCGTCGAGCCTTCCGCCATACTTTCCCGCGCCAAATTCGCGTATGTTCCACGTGGCGAGGAGAAGCGTGTCGTTGAGCGTACGTGCTGGAACATTGTCGGTGGTTTCGATTGCATCGCGTAAGGCGAGCAGGCGCCTTGCCGATCGGCGTCCATCTCGGGTCGTCGAGTCGATGTTGTAGTAGAACGGCATAAGCGCGATCCTCCTCTCTTGTCTCTATGTCTTACCAGCGATGGAGCGTGCGTCGTGCGTTTCGATCATCAAGCGATGAGAAGTTGATCATGGCAATCGTGGGTAAGGACGTGGGATTCTCCTTGTCTGGCTGGTCAAAGCGCTATCCGGGAACAATGACGAGCTCTTCCGGGAAGTAGGTCATGGTGATGCGGTTGGTTCCTGTCACCTCGACCACATCGTGGAGGTTGCTAATCTCAGCGGTGGGGATGATCCACAGATCGTCGTCGCGATTGGGATCATCTCGGAGCCAGTCGTCGAATCCCGCCACGCCGCGTCGAGTATTGGGGTCCCGGAAATACTTGAACAACCTTCGATAAAGCTTGGGCCAGATCGCGTATCGTGAAAGATCGTCGATCTTGCGGATTCGCGCGCCGCGGTTGGAGCGATCCACCGGCCAGAGCCCGCGGTTGGCGGACCAGGCGTTGAAGGCGAGATCGGTCAGGCGGTCTCGCAGGTCGCTGGGCAGTCCGGCGTAGTAGGCGGGGTACACCTCGCCCCGGCTCATGAGCTGCGCGTTGAGGCTCGTGTTGAGGCGAGCAACGTCCAGCCATATATCGCTGCCGTCCTGCTGCGATGTGGACCCGGCGAAGACGAACGCGACCGGCCGGCCGAACGGATCGATCGACCGGGTCAGGATGTACCCGGGTCGAGGATGGGGCGTCGCATCTCGCACGGAAGACGGGATGTCGGCATTGGGCGCGTATTCAACGTCGTCGAAGCCGATCATGCCCAGCAGCGTGTCACGGGCGGACACCGTGGGTTGCTCGAGCTGATGATTCGAGCCTTGATAATGCAGTTCGAGGGCGTCGATGCCCTCGACACGAAGCTGGACGAACCCTCCGCCGTTGAAATCCGCGCTGCGCCCGCCGACATCGTCGAGCAGATGAGGCTTGTTCGGCTTGAACCAGACGGAGTCGCCGTCGGGGCGGGAACCGACATGCCGATTGTTCTGCCCTTCATAAAAGAGATGAAACTCGCCCTTGAGTAGTAGGTAGCCCATGCTTGGTCACCTCACACCGACGCACTGTGGCTCAACGACCGCGTCGACGAGCCTTCTTCGCAACCC
>JADFGE010000049.1 GCA_022567855.1 Planctomycetota bacterium
CTTCATGCTGGGAAGCTTCTGCCTCATCCTCGTCGGCGAGATGATCAATAACGCGGCCAGTTGCGGGTGCTTCGGCGGCAAGATCAACATCAAGCCGTGGCAGATGTTGGTGGTGGACGGGACGCTGCTGCTGGGCGTGATTTTCCTCGCTGCGAAACGCCCAAAGACCAAAACGACGGGCATGACAGCGCCGGCGGTCATGGGGCTTGTGCTGTTGATCCTTGGATTCGGCGTGAGCTTCGGTGCGAAGTTCCTGTTGCATCCGCCCAAAACGCAGGAGCCGATCCAGAACGGGGGCAACGTCGATCCAACGATTAACCCACATCCGATGGACTTGCCCGCAAATTGGTATTTTAACGATATTGGCAGCCTTGTCGGGAAACCGTGGCGTGAGTTAGAGATCTTCAAGTTGATGCCGCGGTGGCCAAGCGATATGGATGGCGAGAAGCGCTACGTCGTGTTCTACAGCCGAACCTGTGATCACTGTGAGGAGATGTTCCTCTACGACTTGACCGATCCGGCGCTGGGATCGATGGTCACGGCGATTCAGATGCCCGACACCACCGACACCCTCATGCCTGATAATGCGTGGGAGATGCCGGACACGGAATGTGAGCTATTGGAGCTTCCGCTGGGTTGCAGTTGGATCCTCTCACCTCCGGCCACCCTGCGGATCGAGAACGGCATCGTCACCTGCGGCACCGAAGGCGACCACACCCAGTGCATGGAACTCGACGGATAGGCGGCTGCACCCCCGCCCCCACTTCGCTATCCCCCCCATTACCGTAAACGGGGTCGGGAGTCGTTTTTGGGTGGAGCGGCGCTCAGAAAAACCTCTAAAAAGGGGCTCGGGACTGCTCTGCGGAAAACCCCTACCTGTTGGCCCGACTCATCACATTGCGTTTTGGACCGACGCTGCAAAACAAGCACTTTTCAAGATCGACTATCCGCCGAAAAGCCTGTCTTCTGAGGTTTTCCACAGAGCAACTCCCGACCCCTTTTTCTCTCAGAGCGGTAGCGTGTCCAACTCGGCTTGCACTTCGTCCATGAGGCGCTTCATGGTTTCGGGGCCGAAGTCGAAGGTGAGATCAGCCGCGGCGAACAGCTCCGGCAATGGACGCGAACCGCCCAGCGACATCGCGCGCGTGTAGTTGTCGATCGCCTTGGTGGGGTCCTGCTTGTACTGCAACCAGAGCTGCAATGCGCCGAGCTGCGCGATGCCGTACTCGATGTAGTAGAACGGCACCTCAAACAGGTGAAGCTGCCGCTGCCAACTCACAGCGCGGAACTGCTCGAGTCCCTCCCAACTCACCGCCGCCCCAAACCGATCGTTCAGTTCCAGCCAATACGCGGTGCGATCATCACGACTGTGCGCCGGGTTGGTATAGATCCAGTGCTGAAACGCGTCGATGGTGGCGATCCACGGCAGCAGCCGAGCCATCTCCTCCAGGTGCGTGCGCTTCGCCCGCGCGGCTTGGGCCTCATCGTAAAACTCATCGAGGAAGGGATGCGCCAGTAGCTCCATGCTCATCGACGCCACTTCCGCAAACTCGATCGGCGCGTGACGGTAATGAAGCAGCGGCTCCTGCTTGCAAAGGATGGAATGGAAGGCATGGCCGGCCTCGTGGATCATCGTCTCCAGATCGCCCTGCATGCCCGCCGCATTCATAAAGATGAACGGCTTGCGGCTTCGATCGCGCATCTCCTGATATCCGCCCGGCGCTTTGCCTTTGCGCGAATCAAGGTCCAGACAATCACCACCGCGCAATGTGTCAAACATGTCGCCCAGCGCCGAACCCATGCGATGAAACAGGCGCGACGTTCCCGCAACCATCTGTTCAGCCTCGTCAAACGGCCGCAGCGGATCACGCCCCTTGATATCCACAGCCAGATCCCACGGCCGAAGCGGATCAACGCCCAGCGCCTCGGCGCGTTGGCTGTTCAGTTGACGGAACACCGGCACGCAGACCTCAGCGGCGCCTCGGTGAAAGGCCTCGCAGTCGGCCGGGGTGTAATCGAATCGGTGCTTGGCCTTGAACGTGTAGTCGCGGTAGTTCTCGAAGCCGGCGTTGCGGGCGATCTTGTGCCGAAATTCGATCATCTGATCGAAGATGTGACTGAGTCGCTCGTGATCTTGGAACCTCCGTTCGGTCACGAGACGCCACGCCTCGGCTCGTGTTTTGCGATCAGTCTCCTCCAGATGTTTGGCCATTTGAGGAAGCGTCTTCTCTTCGCCCCGAAACGTCACCATCATCGCGCCGCACCGCTCGCTGTACTGCTGGCCGAGCTTCGTATCCTCGGTCTGCAACGGCACGTTCTCATCACGAAAAAGCTCCACCTCCGCGGTCAAGTCGCGCAGCATGACCTCGTAGCGCTTCTGTTCGAGATCACCGACGTGCGGGCTGGAGACGATTTTCTTGTCCAGCTCGAACCCGATCTTCTTGAGCTGGGGCTGGACGTTCTCGACGAACGCGAGGTACGCCTTTTTTTTCCGCTCATCATCGGTATGGCAGGTCATATTGATATACAGCGTCGCGTACGCTTCGCTGGCAGCTGCATCCAATTCGCTACGATCCAGAATCAGCGTCTCTAAACACCCGCTGCACTTCAGCTCGCGATCGAGCAGCGCCTGATACAGCGGCTGAAGGTTGGCCCAGTCACTTGCGTCGAGGTCAGTCGGTACGAAATCGGAAGTCGTGAGCGTCGTCATGGGAGTAGTTTTCAGTGGTCAGTGGTCGGCTTCGGTAGGGTTTGGCACACGGTCAATTCTGGGGCCATTGTACGGCTCGTTGGCCGAGATCAATCTCGCCGCTTGGAACCAGACGGCGGTTTGCCACGCTTCTTCTTCTGACGTTCACGAAAACGCCGGACCTTCAGCAAGTTGCCGCAGCCGCTCGCCCCTTCGCACCATCGGCGGGTGCGGCTGCGACTGCGATCGTAGAAGACCCAACGGCAATCCGGATTCTCGCACAACTTGATCCGTGCTGGATCACCGGCAACAAGAACCTCGGCGAAGGATCTGGCGATATGGGCGAGCGTCGTTTGGAGGTTCTCTCGAACCGGCTCCATCCGTAGGTAATACACGCGGTCGGCCTCAGGCATGTATTGAAGCCGGCAATGAAACGGCCCAGCTGCGAGGTACGCGTTGAGCGTTTCAAGGTCATCCGGGTGGGGGCGTTGCCCCTCGGCAATGGTGAGCACGAGTCGTTTCAGCAGCGAACGGAGTTCGCTAAGGCCGATCCGCGTGGATTTGGCGGCGACCACGGGCCGGGGCAGTCGCCATTGGGCCAGGAATTCGCCTACCCATTGGGGGCTCTCCAGCCTGTCCTCAGCCGGACCCTGGCTCCTGAAATCGTGCCAGTCGCTGTTGAGCAGCTCGATCCAAATCTCGTCCATTGCCGTAACCATCTAGATTCGTCTTGACTATTACCCATTTCGGCGTATGATTCAACCTTGTAATGCTCTAAATCGTATTAGATAGTTACTTCAATCGGGCATCTGCCCTGGACATGGGCCTATTGGGGCCCGGGAGGAAGCGATGACCAAGCCGACCACTCAAACCGTTCAGCGCGAGCTTCTGCTGCGACTTCTTGACGAGGGGTACGACAAGACCGGGTGGATGGGCGTGAGTCTGCGCAGCGCGATTCGACAAGTCTCGGCAGAGGAAGCAGCGTGGCGGTCGCGCCCCGGCCGACACTCCATCGCCGAGATCGTCTTGCACAGCGCTTACTGGAAGTACACCACAGCCCGACGAATCACCGGCGGAAAACGTGGATCGTTCCCGCTCACCGGAAGCAATTGGTTTGCCGCGCCGACGAAACTCAGTGATACCCAATGGAAGCAGTACCTCACGATCTTAGCTGATGCGCATCAGGCGCTTCGCAAGGCGGTCGCGACCGCGCCGTGGTCGAAACTCACCTCGAAGAACAAACGTTCAGGAGTTCCGATGTCGGTTATCACCGGAATCGCGATGCACGACGCGTACCACACCGGCCAGATCAAAACGATCCGAGCGCTCTACAAGCAGGCAACGGTCGGGCGAAAGCGCTAACGCAAGTGAGAGCGCACCGGCGCATACCGTTTTTCCGCTTCACCCCTAATGCCTAATGCCCAGTGCCTAGCGCCTTCTTCTTCGCGCTCTTTTTATCCTCACGGTACATCCCCAGCATGAGGATGCCGAGGCCGGCGAGCAGCGATGCGTCAGCGATGTTGAACACCCAGGGGTACAGTTCGTCGCTTCCACTACCGGGCCAGGTCAAGCCGAACGGGAGCTTCACGCCGGGGAACAGCCACAGCATGTCGCGCACCATTCCAAACATGATGCGGTCGTAGAGATTGCCGATCGCACCGGCAAGGATCAGGGCCAGGGCTACGTGCAGGAAGCGCCGATGGGCCGCCGAGCGCAAGAACGCGATGACGACGACGATCACCGCCACCACGCCCACAAGGACGAACGCCAGGCGCTGATCCTGTCCGATCCCGAATACGGCGCCGCGATTGGCAACGAGCTTCAAGCTCAAGATATAGGGAATGACGCCGACCGCGTCGTGGGCCGGGACAGACTCCGGCGAGACGGGTGCGCCGGCCACGAACCGGAACGCCAACGCCTTGCCGAGCAGATCGACACCGATCACGACGAAGGTAACTATCAATGCAGTAACGACCGCTCGTAGATCTTTGCCCGCGCGACGCAGCACCGGGGAGTCATTCGGCGCCGACATTACACACCTCGTGTGGTTGAACGGCTACGGCCGGCAGATCGAGACGCTGTTCGATCGCTTCGGCGAGATACTGCGCGTGCAGCGCATCATCGCAAAGAACGAAGAGGCTGGAACCGCTTCCCGCCACGTGCGCGGGGCGCTCGGCCAGCTCGGTCAGCTTCGCCAGGTGCCCCTGAAGTTCGGGCGCGATGCGAATGGCCGGCTGGGTAAGATCGTTGAACACCGCTTGCGGCCCCAACGCGGACATGCGGGACAAACGGATCAAGGCTTTCACTTCGTCGGCTCGCAACGGGCCCGGCGAGAGCTCGTCCAGCTCGCTGTAAACGTGGCCGGTCGGACACATCGCCTCGGGGAACACAACGACCGCATAAAGCTGGGGCGCCCGGTCGTGATGCTCGATCTCATCGCCGAACCCTTGGACGACCGCGCTGCCACCGGCGATGAAAAACGGGACGTCCGAGCCGATCCCGGCGGCGACTTCGCGCAGCTGATCCATCGACAGGCCCAAGTCATAGAGCTCGTTGACCGTCCGGAGCATCGCCGCGGCGTCGGATGATCCGCCGCCGAGCCCGCCGGCCACGGGGATCCGTTTCTGAAGCTTCAACTGCACCGGCAGCCGGCTGTTCGTGTGCTGCTCCAAGGCCAAATGTGCGCGAACCGCCAAGTCGCGGGTAATCGGCCAGTCGATCTCACTTTGTCGCTTGGCGTCCTCGTGCCAGAGGATGGCATAGCGCGAGAGGCGGTCGGGTTCGAGGCGGGTGACGGCCAGCTCATCGCAAAGATCGATGGCGACCATCCAGGTGCAGATGGGGTGCATGCCGTCCTCGCCCGGCGGGCCCACCGACAGGGCGAGGTTCAGCTTAGCGGGCGCTTGGCAAGTGAGCGTTTCGGGCATCGAAAACAAGGATAGGCTCCTGGCACGGCGGAGCGGCTTTCGCCCACGAATCGCCGTCACCTTTGGAGGTCGGCCAAAGTGACCGGTCGCCACTGCCGATAATGCCTCGGGAAGCCACCCCGAAGTGGAGGCCTCATCATGGTAGAAACCGACCGCCGAGCCCACGAGCGAACCAATCTCGCCCGCCCCTGCAAGCTGTTTGACCCCAGATCAGGGAAGTACGTGCCAGGGACCGTCTGGAACCTCTCCGACGGCGGCGCGTTGATCGAGGTGAATCGGCCGATCTGCCCCGTGTTGGGCGAGCTGCTATACCTTGGTATCGCCATGAAACGCCGCCAGGGCATCCTGCTGCGGGACGAGATGTACGCCGCGCGGGTGGTTCGATCGCAACGGACCGTCGATGGCCGATCGACGCTGGGCATTCAGTTCACAGACCGGTTCACCGAGGCGAGCCCCGTCCAGATCAACCAGGCGGCCTGACGCGCTGATCCGGGGCACATTCGCTCACCCGCGTGGTCCCTGCGCCGAGGCTGGGGCCGCGGAACGGGCCGGCTGGGGCGATCGAGAATACCATGGAGGAAGAATCAGCGGTGGGTAGTCACCGCCCGCGTGCAGCGTTCGTCGCATTGCGATGTCCAAGACAACCGCCAAACCGAGATCGAAGTTCAAGAAGGCGCTCCTGCGCTTCGGCGTCCTTTTCGTCGTGCTTGGGCTGCTCGTAGCCTTCGCCCCAACATTCGTGAATTGGGGGCTCGGGCAGAGCATCCTTCGCAGCAAACTTCAACAGCGCATCAACGGGACCGTCGCGTTCGACCACCTCGATCTCGGGTGGATCGGGCCGCAGACCATCGACGGACTGCGCATCACGGACACCGATGGGAACGAAGCTGCGAACCTGGACATTGACCTCAGCGCCGGACTCTTCGCATTGTGGTTGGGCACGATCGATCTGCTCGAGGTCGATATCACCGGCACCCTCACCGGCCAAATCCGCGAGGACGGCTCGACCACCTTGATCGATCTGGTCGTCAAGGGCGAACCTACTGATGAATCCGACGCAGAATCACCTAAACTACAGGCCGAAGCGCCGTTGGCGCTGAGCGGCATCCCCCCGACGAAGATTCGTCTCAACGAAATCACTGTGCATCTGAAGGAGCTGCACAACGACTCGCCGCAAACGATGGACCTGATAGATCTGCACGGCGAGCTTGCGTATCTGCCCGGCGATTCGGTCAGTCTCCATCTTCAGGCCGAGACGAAATCCGCAGGCAAGACGGGATCATTCTCAATCGACGGCCGGTTCGCGCACCTGTTCGATGCTCATGGCGTGTTCACACCCGCCGATGCGTCCGGCCGACTGCAAATCGAGCTGCACAATCTCATGTTGCCGTTAGCCGCGCGCCAGACCGAGCTTCAATCCGCGACCGTCAGCATCACAAGTGAGAATCTGACCGAAACGATCGAGCTTGCCCTCCAAGTCGATGCACTCATCGACGGCAATGAAGCGGGTCGCCTTCACGGCGATCTTGCCGCCCACAATATCATCACGACTGATGGAGTGATCAACTTCAGTCTTGATCGGATCACCGGTCGCATCGAAGGCCGCTCTGTTCCAACCACGCTGTTGCAGTTTGCGCTTCAAGGCACGCCGATTCTGGTCGAGCGCTACATCGGCCCGACGCTGGACATCGACGTGAGCTTCTCCGCCGGTGCGCAAAAGGAAGTGTCCCTGACGCTCTCGTCGCCGAAGATCAATGCTGAGCTGGTCGCGACCGTCGATTCCGCGACTCGCGCCTTGACCGGGAAGCGCTTTCGCATTGACGCCGCCATCGACCCAGCGTTGATCAGCGCGATATCCAACGTGAGCATCGACCGCCCGGTCACGGTCGTTGTGGAAATCCCGGAGTTCTCGCTCCCGCCGATCGGAGAAACCGGGCGGTTCGAGCTTGGTGCGTTTGCCGCCAGTGGATTCATCGAGGCGAAAGACCCGTTTGTCGTAACGGCGCAAGATGACAGTTTTCCGCCCACCGATATCGATCAGTTTCGAGTGGACTTCGACACCGCTCGATTGGATGCGGGGCTTCATCTGACAGCCCTGGTCGGCCCGCTTCAATTAGAAACCGAAGTTGTTCGTACGTCCGATGCCCTGCACGTGAAGCAAGCGCAGGTGGCGCTCACGATCACGCCCGAACTCGCGTCGACCTTCCTGGCCAATGCTGATACGACAATCGTCCTGAGTGAGCCAACCACCGCGACGATCGATCTGGAGCCGTTCGATCTTCCTGAGATTGATCCATATCGCTATGGGCTTCCGACCCAGCCGATTCTCGCCACGATTACCGCCGATGAAACGTTCCTCGAAAACGTGCCCGGGTTGGTGGAGCCGATCAGCCTGCGACGATTCAAGGCGAACATAACGGCGGACATCGAAGCCCAAGACTACGCCCTCAAGGGGAACGCCATCGTGATCCGCGCCGCTCACGATCAGACGCTAACCAGGCTGAAGTTTGACATCACGGCCGGCCTCGTCGACGGCACGCTTTCCCCTCGCGGCACGCTCACCCTCGACGCCCTTCAGATCGTGTACCTCGAGCGGATGATCGGGTCAGCCAAGGGAACGCTCAGCGATTGGATCGGCAACAAGGGGTCCGTCGTCGCTGCGGTGAACTGGACCCGGGCCGGCTTGGCAACGACGCTCACAGCTGATCTGCCCTATCTCAAGGGCGAGTTCAGGGCCACGCTCGTCCATGATCTGGTTTCGATTACCTCCGACGCGTCAACCCTGACGCTCCAAAAGAGCGCGCTCGAGTCGGCGCTGAATCCCAAATCCACTTCCAAGAAGAGCGAGCCGGCGGACCGCGTTTTCACGGTTCCCGCGGACGTGCCGGTATCACTGGCGGTCAAGACACTGCGCTTCCCTCTGGCCATGCTCCAGGACAAGCCCTTCGTTACCGCCGCTGTGGATATTGATCTGACGTTGACCGGCGGCCCGCTGCAACTCGTGGACGCGGCCGGTAAGAAATCAGGCCTCGGCAACATAACCATCACGGTGACGAGTAACGATCTGGCCAAGGGCATCGCATTTGCCCTGAACGAAGCGACGATGACGGGCGACTCGACCGACGCCGGCACCATCGATCTCAAGGGTAAAATCACCAATCTCGTCAGCGACCAGAAAACGCTTCAATTCGATCAGGGCAAGCTCGACCTCACGGCCGAGGTCACCGGCGCCCCGACGCACGTCGCCGACGCATTCCTTGGCTTGAACGGTCTGCTCGTAGCCGCGGTCGGGCCGAAGATGGGCACGTCGTTTCGAGCGATAAACTTCTCGCCCAACTCCGGGGCAATCCGCGGCAAACTCACCTCCACCAACGGCTCGATCGAAGGTCGGATCGTCGGCCGAGACAACGCGTTGATCCTTCCTCGTGCGACGCCGCTGCTCGCTGAATTACAGATCACGCCACCGCTTCGTGAACGACTGCTCGCCAAGATTCACCCGGTGCTCGCCGACATTCGCAGCACCGAGCAGCCGGTGCGCATCTCAATCGCGGGGGCGCGGTTGCCGCTCGATGGCGATGTCAGTCGCCTGAAGGCGGATATTGAAATCACCATCGGCAACGTCGAGTTCGACAGCGGTTCCGTCACCTTGGGGTTGCTGACGATCCTCAATGCGTCCAACGCCAAGACCATACCCGGGCGGATCGAGCCGATCATCGCCAAGATCAGAAAGGGCGTCGTCACCTACGACCGGTTCGAGGTCATCATCGACAAATACACAATGGCGTACTCCGGCAAGATCGACCTCAACACACAGACCGTCGACATCCGGACGGAAATCCCCTTGGACGCACTCGCCGTCACGATCAAGGAATTGGAAGGCTACGCGGACCAGATCGTCGTCCCGGTGGTGACGCGCGGGACGTTCGGCAACCTCAAGACCAGAATCGACCCGGATTTCGACATGGTCGGGGCGATCGCCAAGGCCGGCTTGAGCGGCCTGCTCAACGAGAAGCTTGGCGGCAAGAATCTGCCGCTGGGCAAAATCCTCGACGGGATATTCAAGAAACGCGATAAGCGATAGACGGTACCCGTGCGGTCTCACTCTTCCAGCAGGTCGATCGAGATATCCGATCCATGCACGGCCACTTCAAGCGTGTAATACTGCCACGAGCCGGCGACCTTCTCAGCTTGTACATACAGTGATCCCGATCCCTTTTGACCTGAAATCGGAATCACGATGTCCGCGTAACCGGAACCGGGACTGACTTCCATGTTGCCGGTAAAGAGCAAACCATCCTCGATGCGATTGCCCAAGTGCTCGATCACGGCTGGATTGGTTTGCGCTTCGTAGAGTGCCGTTTCATAGACCTCCGTGTTCTTCATCACGCCGAAGATGAGTGCGAAGATGAGAACGAAAAACGCAACCCCACCGCCGACGAGCGCGATGCACCCGGTTGGCACGGCCCATTTCCAGTTGCGACTCCACCAACCGCGCGGGGGTTGTTCTGCATGATCCGCTTGGTACTGCGGTTGATTTAGCGGTTGTTGCTGCGCTTGCTGTTCGTACATGGCGCGCCCCCTCCGATAGGTTCACGAATACATTTTCGACGTATTCATATCGGCGCAGGCGCAGGCCAAGTACAGGTCCGAAAATAACCGCTGCACGCCCTATCCTTCTACATCACGCGCAACGGATCGCAATCCTTCTTCGAGATGGCCACTTTCGCCGCAGGAAGCGCAGAGCGAAGTTGTTTGCGCAGCACGCGAAGGTAGCCGCGCTCCGTGTTGGTGTGTCCCGCGAGGATGATCGTGCATCCCTCGGCTTGTGCAGCCAACACATCGTGATGACGCATCTCACCGGTGATAAACGCTTCACATCCCTGCGCCGTCGCTTCGGTTCGCAGGGCCCCGCCGGCCCCGGCACACAGACCAATGGTGCGATAACGGCGCGGCGCGCGGCCGCCCACCGCCACCCGGAGTTGACGCATGCCCAATCGTCGCTTTATTCGCTCCACCAGCACGCGGAGCGAGAGCTTTTGATCGAGCACCACACGCCGACCTTGGCCGATGTCGCGCTGCGGTCGTGGCTGTAGTTCGTAAATCTCGATCGGCGGCTCCTCGTATGGATGGAATTGCTTGATCGTCGTCACCGCAAGCGCCAGCGCTGACCGCGAGCAAACCATTTCCAAGCAAATCTCATCAACGCGCTGAATTCCGCCGCGTCGTCCCACGGCCGGAGTTGTGTCCTTCCCCGCGAGAAATGTGCCGGTCCCCGTCGTCTCAAACGAGCAAAGCTGATACTTGCCGATGCGCCCCGCTCCGGCCGCCGCCAACGTGTTGCGCAATCGTTCGACCGACTCAGCCGGGCAGAACGTCACAATTTTGCATTGCTCGGATTCAGGCTGCGCCCCATGCGCTTCCAAGGCACGCACGTCACCGCCGCCCAATCCCTTGGCGATCCAGTCGTTCACGCCCCCCGGCGCTGCATCAAGGGCGGTATGCGGTGAATAAATCGCGATCCCCGTTCGCGCCGCCTCTAAAACGATCCGCTGCTTCGGATCAGCATCCGTCACCCGCTCCAGCGGATCGAAGATCGGCGGATGATACGAGACGATCAGCTGCGCCCCGGCATGGATCGCCTCGCGCAATACCGCTTCCGTCAGATCGATGGTCAGCAGAATCGAGTCAGCGTTCCAACTCGCCGACCCAACCAATAGTCCAACGTTATCCCAGTCCGCGGCATACTCCAGCGGAGCGATCGCTTCTAGGACTTCTGTGACGTCACTCACGTTCATTTCTTCAACCTACCCGATTCACGACCGCGCCGCCGCCTCGTCCATAGATCAATGATAAGCGCCAGGTACACCGGCACATAGGCGGCGAACATCACCCAGGTCGGAACCGTCCAGTCAATCACATCGGCTAACTGAACGTATCCCCACGGAAGCGTGAGCGAAGCGATCCACACGGCCGGGCACGGCGCGCGCGGCATCAGCACCAACGCCCACAGCAAATACCACGGGTGGGCGGTGCTCGAAAACAAGACCATCGCCAACAAAACAACCCGAC
>JADFGE010000050.1 GCA_022567855.1 Planctomycetota bacterium
GACGGTCATTGAGGTCGGTCTCGAGATCTCACGCTTCCAGCAGTTCCGCGATGAGGACGGCGTGCCGGTCAACCGGGAACTCTCTCCGGATACCAACAGCCGGGTCCTGGCTTTTCAGGTGAGCAACACCTCTGCCTACCTCGGCTACGACCTCCATGTGCGCGCCGGACTGCGGCTGCAGAAGGAGACCTTCGAGACCCTGCCTTCGAGCACGACCAGCTCCATGTACATGACCATCTACGCAGGGCTTGGAGAATAGAGACGTAACAGGTTGTTTTTTATGCAGTTATGTAATAGGCAATGCAAACGTCTGCAACGGGCTGGAAGGCGTCACGTAAATATCTTGCAGATCAGGGGCCTGACGAATACCTTTCGGCGTTGAAATCGATGCGGTGCACCCGTTCACGACGAACGTTCTCACAGCAGGAGATGGAACTGCGATGAAGAGAATAGCAGCGATCGCCGCCCTGGCTGCCATGCTGATGGCCACCAGCGCGACAGCCCATCAGGGCGAACTCAGGTTCATGTTCCAGTTCCCCGCGGGGCTGGAGCCGGTCCTCGACGGCGAGATGGACGAGCATCCCGCGCCGGACCAGGTCCTCGAATTCATCGCGGTTGTAGGCGATGCCGCCGCCGGCCCCCCCCATCGTGAACGCGGGGCGGAGGATCACGGGCAGACCGATCTCGTCAAGAAACCGCCAGGCTTCGTCCAGATTGGTCACCGTCAGGGCCCGTGGCAGCCGCAGGCCGATCGACTTGATCACTGCGATGAACTTCTCGCGATTCTCGGCCCGGTCGATCGCCTCTCGCGTGGCCCCGATCATCTCGATCCCGAACTTGGCCAACGTCCCGTCGTCATACAACGCACAGGCGGTATTCAAGGCGATCTGGCCGCCCAGAGTCGGCAGCAGTGCATCAATCGGTGTGCCGTTGGCCTTCTCCTTGGCGATGATCTTGGTGACCGCTTCGAGCGTGATCGGCTCGATGTACGTGCGGTCGGAGAACTCCGGGTCGGTCATGATCGTCGCTGGGTTGGAGTTGACCAGCACGATGCGGTAGCCGTCCTCCCGCAGGGCCTTGCAGGCCTGGGTCCCTGAATAGTCAAACTCACAGGCCTGGCCAATGACAATCGGCCCGGAACCCAGGATCAGAATCGTGCTGATGTCATCGCGTCGGGGCATGGTGCGTCAGCGCAAACTCCGTGACAATAGCCCTCATCCCGCGGTCACTCCACGTTCTTTTTACTTTGTTGGAGGGAACGAGCTACTGAAGCCCGTGCCACGACCGTGGGCGAGGTTCCGGCCCCAAAAGAGCCCGGTGTTTGACAACGCACCTCCACCGCCGGACGGTACCACCGCGTCATGACCCCGCTGCTGATCGTCATTTTCGCCGTTACCGGCTGGATCGCCCTGACCCTCGGTCTGAAGTGGGCCGGGGTATGGCTTTTTTCCCGTGGACCGGGGGGCGATTCGGTGACGGGGCTGATGGTTCTAGCGACCCAGGTGTACAGCCGTCTGATGCATCGGGCCCAGTACGAGGGACTCAAACACGTACCGCAAACGAATCAACCGGGAGGCCTGATCGTGGTTTCCAATCACGGAAGCCCGATCGATCCGGTGCTGATCCAGTCCGCCTGCGGCTTCGTGGTTCGCTGGATGATGGCGGGCGACATGATGATCCCCCAATTGGGCTGGCTGTGGCGTCACCAGCGGATGATCCCGGTGGCCCGAGATGGCCGCGACCTCGGCCCGGCGCGGGAGGCGATCCGGCATGTGCAGGCTGGGGGTGTCCTGGGGGTCTTTCCCGAAGGGGCGCTCGTACGACCGCGCGAACAGATCCGCCCATTCCATCCCGGGATCGGCTTCATGATCGCCAAGACGCAAGCACCGGTGCTGCTGCTGTGGCTAAGTGGCACGCCGGAGGCAACCCATCTGGGGTCGGCCCTCATTACCCGCAGCCACGCACGAGTCAGGTTCATCGACCGTCTGGAGTTTGGCGACGAGCGCGATCCGGCCGCGATCACCCAGACGCTTCGTCGCCTGATGGCTGAAGCGACCGGCTGGCCGCTGTGCGACGAGCCGCTGGCGCCGACTCCGGTTGAGGTGGTCGATCCGTTTGGCGCGCCTCAGCCCGCAGAGCCTGACGCCGTTTCTTGAGATTGGTCGGCGACCGAGCGAAACCGGCCAAGCCCCACTGTCACGGTGCAGACCATCCGGTACGATGCCGTGATGATCTGCCGCATCGAGGGTGAACTGGTGGCGGCTCAGGACGGCCGTGTCGAGCTTGCCTGTGGGTCGCTGACGTACGAACTGATGGTGCCCGCCGTCGAGCAGCAACCGTTGAGCGGATCGCTCGGCACCCGTGTCGAGTTTTATACCCTGCACGTGCTGGAGAGCCAGGGGCAAGGCGCGGTGTATGTGCCCCGGCTCTTTGGGTTTCGATCGGCCCAGCAGCGGGCCTTTTTCGAGCTGCTGACCACCGTCAAGGGACTGGGTTCGCGCAAGGCCCTACGAGCGATGCGCCTGCCCCATCAGGTCATCGCCCAGGCGATCGCGGCCAAGGACGTTCAACTCCTCACCTCGTTGCCGGAGATCGGCAAACGCAGGAGCGAAACGATCGTGGCCCAGCTGAACAGCAAAGTGGACGGCTTTCTCGAGGTGAAACCGTCAGCGACTGCGACCGATCCGAAGTCCTCGGCCGAGCCGGGCACCAGCGCGATGATCAGTGACGCGCTGGCGGCGCTGTGCCAACTGGGCGAATCGAACCCCGAGGCCCACCGGCTCATCGAACGAGCCCTGGCCGTCGATCCCGAGCTGGATTCCGCCGACGCCCTGGTAACGGCCGCCTATCGTCTCAAGGAGCCGGCGTGACGCTGCCTCCGGTTTCGGACACAATGCGAGTAATCGTCCGCCCGGCGGGACGATTTGAGAAGCGACCATGCGCTATGCGATGATCATGGCGGGGGGCGCAGGCACACGACTCTGGCCGATGAGTCGGCGCGATCGGCCCAAGCAGTTGATCCCGCTGATCGACGGCCGATCGCTCCTGAGCTTGGCCGTCGAACGCCTGGAGGGTGTGGTAGAGCCCAAGCGCCGGCTGCTGTGTACGAGCGAGGCGCATCGCGCGCTCATCCACGAGGTGCTGCCGGGTTTCACCGATGAGCAAATCCTCGGCGAGCCGATGGGACGCGACACCGTCAACGCCATCGGTTTCACGGCCGTGGTGCTCGCCAAACAAGACCCCGACGCCGTGTTCGCAGTTCTGACCGCGGACCACATCATTGAACCGCAAAACGAGTTTCGGCGAAAAGTCTGCTTGGGCTTTGAGCTGGTGGAACAGGATCCGACACGCTTTGTGACCTTTTCCATCATGGCCACGCATCCCTCCACCGCCTACGGCTATGTGGAGCGCGGCGCCGCCATCCCCGGGTTCCAGGCTGCTTATATCGCCAAGCGCTTCGTCGAGAAGCCGGACGCCAAAACCGCACAGCAATATGTCGATGCGGGTACGTTCGGATGGAACGGCGGCATGTTCGTCTTTGCGGCCAAGCAGTTCCTCGAAGCGCTGCAATGGTTCAAGCCGGCGTCGTACGAAGGCGTCAGCCGCATTGGTGAGGCTTGGGGCACGCCCAGACAGCAGGCCGTGCTCGAAGAGGTGTACCCCAAGTTGCCGAAGATCAGCGTCGATTACGCGGTCATGGAGCGCGCCGCACAGGACGAGCGCATCACGGTCTGCACCGTCGCGATGGGCGTGTGGTGGATGGACGTCGGCTCGTGGCCGAGCTTCGGTGAAACGCTGACCGAAGATCAGCACGGCAACCGAACCAACGCACGCACCACGCACCTGGACTCGCGCCGCGTCCTGGCCGTCTCCGACGATCCGAATCACACGATTACAACCGTCGGCTGCACCGATCTGGTCATCGTCCACACCAAGGACACCACGCTGGTCTGCCCGCTCTCACAAACCCAGCGCGTCAAGGAGCTCGCTCAAGAGGTGGACGAGTCGTTGCGGTGAGGAGTCCACGGCTCGGCGGGCGTCGTGCAGTTCGGAGAGCTGCCGCTAAACTTCCCATCCCGACCCCTAACCCCTAACTCCTGACCCCTGACTCCTAACTCCTTCCCTTCCCATGCGCTTCTTGGCGATCGATCTTGGGGACAAACGAACGGGACTGGCGATCGGCGACGACGAGACGAAAATCGCCTCGCCCTTGACGGTGATCGACGTCGCGCGCGGTGATGCGCTGATCGACGCCATTGCCGATTCGATCAAAGACCATGCGCCCGACGCGATCGTCCTCGGCCTTCCGCTGAATATGGACGGCACCGAGGGCCCGCAAGCGAAGCTGGTCCGCGAGTTCGGCGAGCAGTTGCACAAGTGCTGCGGGCTTGAAGTTCATTACCACGATGAACGGCTGACGAGCTTCGCCGCCGATCAACAGATGGCCCGCACCGGCCGAACCCATAAACAAAAGAAGCGATTGCGCGACGCCCTCGCCGCCGCCGAAATCCTGCGCGATTTTCTCGAGCATGTCGACTAAGAGCGGCCTCACCTGAAGCCGGACCTGACGAGTCCGCGAGGAAGGTCCGGGTCGCCAACAAAGTATCAGTCTGCATGCATGAAACTGAAGTGCATCTCCGCGTGGCGGCAATTCATCTTCACCCAATCTTCGTGCGTCATCGCTCCGAGCAACGGGCTTGGCTGCGTCATGCGCTCCCCGATGTCGATCCGCCCCACGGCATCGCGCAGGGCCGACACCGCATCGTCCCATGTCGTGTCTGGATCAGGCAGCACGACATTCATCCGGGCCGGCAGCTTGATCCCAGGCTTCATCGGTTTCGTCAAGATACGCTTCTTGAAAGGTCGAGCGAGTACTCGAATCGGAAGCGGCGCCGTGAAGGTAAATCCGTCGATCGCACCGTCAATGAAGAACGTCACATGCTGAACGATCTGCGCCGGCGTCCAGTTGCCATCGGCGCAAATAGACTCGCCGGTCTCGGACGTCACCGCCCCAAGCTGCTCCACATCACGCAATATCTCGTGCAGCGTGTGGAATTGAAGTTTGCGGCGCGACGCCACCGTCCGAGTATCAATCGCCGTATCACTCGGCATGTCCACACGCCTTCGCGTCCAGGAACCATTTCAACTCGCCCTGAGCCGGCAACACCCCCTTGATCGGCAGCTCGTCCAACGATTCGTGCCCGCGGGCCAGCCGTTCGATCATCGGCGCCTTGGCCGAACCGGTCACGAGCACGGCGATCATTCGCGCCGAGTTGATCAGCGGGAAAGTCATCGTGACGCGCCTTGGTGGATCGGCCTGCTTCGCTTCCACCCGCCGGATGAGGTGTATGCGTTCGTGCAGAACCTCCAAGCCGGGAAACAGACTCGCGGTATGCCCGTCCAGCCCCATCCCCAAGAGGACGAAGTCCAGCCGGTCCTCCCCTGGTTGGCGACGTTGCAGCGCCTCACGCAACTGCGACTCATAGTCGGAATCGGCCGTTTCCGACATCGCCGGGATGGGATGAACATGATCCGCAGGAATCCCCGAGTGCACGACGATCGTCTCGTTGATCATTCGGAAGTTTGAGCGTTCATCATCAAGCCCAACGCAACGCTCATCGACGAGCCACAGGTGCGTGTGCGCCCACGGCAGTTGGCGGTAGTTCGGATCGTACATCAGCCGTTCGTACAAGGGCTGGGGCGTGCGGCCGCCGGACAACGCGAGATGGAACTCGCCGAACTGACGGACGCAGGTCACCGCCCGGACGACGATCTCCGCGGCCAGAAGATCGACGAGCTGATCCGTCTGGGCCACGACCACCTCGCCAGGCAGCGGCGGTCCCACCAAGGTCGACTCGTCCAAGTCGTACGTTTTCGCGTCGGCCTGGTGCTGAAGTTTTGGCCGGGGCTGGATCATCGATCCTCATCATAATGACCTCACGGGGGTCGCTTGACCAGTGCCCGATCCCGGCAATCTTTGCGACCGGCCGTGGCCGCGCCCATGACGCCTTCTACACTTTGAGCATGGTTGGACTGCTCACCTGGCCCACGTACGGAACGTGGTTCCCCGGTCAAGGCAGGGGCCGCATCGACCTTGAACCGGATCAGCCCGTCCGCTCGGTGCCCGAGCCGGTCCCCATTGACGCCGCCCGTCGGCCGCGCGATGCCGCCTGGCCACCGGTTCGACTCGATGACCACCAGCGGCGGGCCGTGGCTAAGGACCTGATGCGGATCGCCGAGCTGCGCGAATTCAAGCTGCACCTGGTCGTCGTCGCCGAAGATCACGTGCACGTGCTTCTCTCGGGCGAACCCCAGGACGACATTCCTCGGCTCGTGCAGCTGATCAAGGGCGCGCTGAGTCGCAAGCTCACCGTCGTCGCCGGTGATACGCCGCCGCGCTCATCGTCCGGCCGGGCGCTACCCCATCACAAGTGGTGGACCCGGCAATACGCCTTCCTCACCGTTGACAACCGAGCCGCGCTCGATCATATCTGGCCGGAACTTCTTGCTCATACCCAGCAGGACGACGTGCTGTGCGAGGTGTTCAGCGACCGCCCGTCCATCCCGGTGGATTGAGGCGATCGCGGTTGCGCGGCGCTATCATTTCCCGTATTGATACGACCGATCCCACGGAATTGACGATCATGGTTGGACGGCGATTTGCGGCGCTCGCTTTGTTGGCTGCTTCGGCGCTCGTTCTCGTGGCGGCACAACAAGATACGGCCGATCCTCCCCGCGGCGACGTGTACCAGCCGCCGACGCAGCCGCTCGATCCGCGCATCGATCCGAGCAAGCTCACCGAATATGACCCGCCGCCGCTGCCGCAGCAGTTGATCCTGCCCATGCCGCCGCAGTTTCGCATCGCGCAGCAGCCTGAGCAGGTTCCCATCAGCGGCGAGCATTGGGACAAAGCCAATCAAGCGATCGGCCGCGGTCTGGCCTATCTACGCTCCGCGCAGAACCAGGACGGCGGATGGTTGACCGATACGCAAGCCGCCCCGACCGATCAGCCGGACAAACCGGCGCCGATCGCGGTGGCGGTGACCGCCCTCGCCGCGAAAGCGATCATCCAGGCGCAGCCGCAGGCCATGAACGACGCCGCGTTCCACCGAGCGATCCGTTTCATGCGCTCAGCCCAAAACGACGACGGCTCATTCGAAGGCGGCGCGCTGACCAACTATGTCACGTCGGTCGTGGTCATGGCCCTGGCCGGGGCTGACGAGCAGGATTTCCATGATGAGATCCACGACGCCACGCACTGGCTGGTGATCAAGCAGTGGGACCAGACCGAAGGGCTGACCGCCAAGCAAGATTGGTTCGGCGGGGCGGGCTACGGCAACCGGGGTCGACCCGATGTTTCCAACACGCAGACGATGCTCGACGCCCTGTACGAGGCCGGGATGAGTCCTGACGAACCGGCGGTTCAACGCGCGCTTGCCTTCATATCGCGAGCACAGAATCTCAAAGCGACGAACAAGGCTCAATGGTCGGGCAACGACGGCGGATTCGTGTATACCCCGGCCAACGGCGGTGAGTCGTTCGCCAGCCAGGCCGCCGGCGAAGGTCGCTACGGTGAGATCATCCCCGCCGGTCAGCCGCGCAGTCTGCGCAGCTATGGCTCGATGACCTACGCCGGTTTCAAGAGCATGTTGTATGCGGGGCTTTCACCCGATGATGTGCGTGTCCGCGCCGCCTTCGATTGGATCCGCAAACACTGGACATTCGATGAGAACCCCGGTTTGGGTCAACAGGGGCTGTACTACTACTACCACACGATGTCGCGCGCCCTTCGCGTCGCCCAGCAGAACACGATCACTGACGTCGATGACGTGGGGCACAACTGGCGTGAGGAGCTCATCGACGCGATCGCAACACGCCAGCGCGAAGATGGCAGTTGGAAGAACGCTGCCGACCGCTGGCTCGAAGGCGAGCCCGTGATGGCGACGGTGTACGCGCTATTGGCCCTGGAAGAGGCACTCAAGCCGACGCTCCACGAAGAATAGACCGCGAAGCAGCAAGCTGAAGCAGACGCCCATGGATAGCAATCCATGGGATTCTTTTGCTACAATCGGCGTCCCTCGATACCTAAAGGAACATCATGAGTCTCCACCGACTTACGATCCGGTTGGTCGCTGCATTGTTTTTCGTTGTCGCACCCGCAACAGCACAGGAACCGGCGCCACTTCAATTCGCGGTCACATATGACGCGGCGATCACCGACTCATTCTCCGGGCGCGTGTACGTCATGCTTGGCAGCAGCAGGATCGAGCCACGATTCGGGCCCTCGTGGTTCAATACTCAACCTTTCTTCGCCCAGGACGTCGAGCATTGGAAGCCAAACACGCCGCTCGTATTCACCGATGCGGCGCTAAGTTATCCAGGCCCGATCAATGAACTGGATAAACAGGACTACGCGATTCAAGCCGTCATGCGGCTGAATCTCGATTCGCCTTCGATCGGTCGTGGACCCGGCACCGCGTATAGCAAGGTCATTGTGCAAGAACTCGACGGCGCCTCAACCGGCGAGGTGCGACTGTTCATCGATCAAGTCGTCCAGCCGTCGTCCCAAGCGGATGTAGATACGGATACGCTCAAGTTCATTCGTTTTCAAAGCGAATTGCTCAGTGCCTTCTACGGCCGTGACATGTTTATGGAGGCAGCGGTCGCGCTGCCGCAGGGATATCACGACAATCCTTCGCGGCGCTATCCAGCTTTGTACGTCATTCCCGGGTTCGGTGGGAATCATCGATCGGCACTCGCGTGGGGACGGCGGTTGGTTCGCTCTGATGTAGATGGAATTGTGACGATCGGGCTGAACCCGCGATGCCTCACGGGTCATCACGTTTTCGCAGATTCAGCCAACAACGGACCGCGCGGTCAGGCGCTGATCGAGGAGCTGATTCCGTATCTTGAGCAGGAATTCCGCCTCGTCGCCCAGCCGACCGGTCGGTTTCTCACTGGCGCATCATCGGGCGGTTGGTCGAGTCTGTGGTTGCAGGTGACGTATGCCGACGTTTTCGGCGGCGTGTGGTCGATTGTGCCCGACCCCGTTGATTTCCGCGATTTCCAGCGCATCAACCTCTACCAGACCGGCGAGAACATGTACGTGGACGAGACCGGAAACCGCAGGGCAATTGCGCGCCGCGGCGACGAGCCGATGCTTTGGTATGACGACTTCGCGAAGATGGAAGTCGTGCAAGGCCCCGGTGGACAGTTGTATTCCTTTGAGGCAGTGTTTAGTCCGCGCGGACCCGATGGCAAACCAATGCCGCTTTATGATCGAGAAACCGGCGCGGTGAACGGCGACGTCGCCCAAGCCTGGAAGAAATACGACATCGGTCTCGTGCTCAAGGAGAATTGGCCGACGCTTGAATCGAAACTCACGGCCAAGCTGCGTATCTTTGCCGGCGAGAAAGATACGTTCTATCTGGAAGGCGCGGTTCGGTTACTCAAACAGACGCTTGATGAGCTCGGCAGCGATGCTGTGGTCGAGATTCTTGAAGGGCGCAATCACGGGAACGTCGCAGACCGGGCGCTGGGGCAGCGTATTCACCAGGAGCTGCGCGCGGTGTTCGACACGCATCACCCCCAGTACGCGACATCCACGCCCCAGGACGCAGCGCCTTGACACAACCTGAGCCGGCGTCCGGCTTACTGTGGCCGCGGCACCGCTCCGGCCGCATCGTCCTCCTGCGGCGCCGCCCCCGCCCAATCGCGTCGCCCCTTGGTCGCTGAATCACCGGCATACCGAACACGGGCGATGGAGCGCGGGCACACGATATCGATGTGACGGGTCCGCTGCAGATGAAGCGTCACCGATTCGCCGCGCGGTCGAGTCAGCCGAACGGAACTGCCGCCGACCAAGACAATCGCCAGATCCGTAGTCGCCGAGCCGCTCTTCATGCTGCGGACGACGATCGTGTCCCCGCCCGTTGCGGTGACAACGATCTTGTCATCCAGCACGTCGAGCTTCACGCCTTCACGCTGCACGGATTCGGTCAACTGCAGTTGGAACTCTTCCAGCGGTTCATGGTCCACGTTGAAGACGGCCACGAAACGTTCGGAGTAATCCACGAGAAAACCCGGGATTTCACACACGGCGCCGGCCTCCGAACCGAGTCCGACCAATTCGAGAATCACCGGCCGACCGATGTGGCGCTCGAGCATGGGCTCATAGGCGTTGCCCGCCGCGCCGACCAGCGTCTTACTGAGGTCATCAATCTTTGTGCGTTGGGTCTTGACCACGCCGCCGACCATACCGCCCTTGCCCACTTTCCCGGCAAACATGCCCATGACCTGGGTCAGCGCGTCGCGCAGGGTATTGACCACATTTCGAACCCATCGCCATGACCGCCGCCACGGCCCGGGGTTGAAGCTGCGACGAATCTGACGCCTCCGAACACGGCGCTCGTTGGGGGTCAGCGCCTCTTCAATCCTGCACAGCGCCAGACATTGGCCCAGCTCATCATCGAACAGCATGGCGCTGGTCTTGGTCAACCCCCGCTGGGTTTGGTACGGTGCGTCGAAGCGCACCTCGAGTCCCTGACTGTAAACGACCAGATCACCCCAAAGTACCTGACCGCCTGTGGTCAAAAGCGTCACGTGATGATCGTTCAGCAGCTTCAGGCATTTGTCACGCTGTCGTCGACGAATAACGGCCCCAAGCATTGACGCGACAATGACGACAAGGACGGTCCACAAGAACAGATTGTCCAGACCCAGCCCGGACCCCGATGAGGCAGCGTCGCTTTGCGCCAGAATCGTCGCCGCGATCATCGCTCACGCCTCCGTCAACAGTCGCCGCACCCAAACGGCGTACATCACGGCCATCGCCAGGAGTATGGCCCCGACCGCCTGGTGAGCCGTCGTCACCACAACTTCCAGCGTGGGGATCGCCTCGCCTTGCGGGCGCGCCTCAGTAGGCACGATGATGAACGAGGCAATACCAAGCAACACTTGCAATCCGACGGTGTGAACCATCCCCTTTCCAACCCGCTTAATGGTTCGTTGGTTCGCATACAACCCCCAGGCGCGCACGCCGCAAAACAAGACCAGCGCCAGGACCAACAACGAGCCAACAAAAGAATGGCCGTGCAGCAAGCCCATCCGCAGACCGGGCGGAATGTCCGGTAGCGGTTGAATATGACGAAACCACGTACCGAGTGTGAGCTGCAACACGATCGCCGCGACCAACACGGCGCTGATGGTTCGATCCGTCTTGGCGGTCTTGGCTACGAAAGGTTCCTCGCCGCTGAGCCACGTTTTCGACGTCGCCATCGCGATCACGATGAGCAGCGCGAAAAACGCTTGTGCGACAACGCCATGCACGATGCCAAGGAACACGCTGCTTTCAGTGACGCGCGTGCCGCCAAGCACGCCCTGAATGATCACCGCCGCCACTACACCAATGACAAGCCAGCGAAGCCAACTACGACGATCGACACGCCATACCTGGATCGCCAGCACGATCGTGGTGAGACCGACCAGTAGACCCCAGAGCCGATGCGCGTGCTCAGCGAACGAGCCGATGTCCCGTTGCATCATCGTCAGGGGAAAGAGGACCATCAGGTAACCGTCGGAAGTGAGCCAGCCCTCGACGGCCATACCGGCCTCGAGTCCGGTCACGCTCCCACCG
>JADFGE010000339.1 GCA_022567855.1 Planctomycetota bacterium
ATGGTGCGAATGAATGGCGACCCGCGGAAGGTCAACCCCTTGGTGCCGTGCGATCTGGTCATCGACCACTCCGTGCAGGTTGATGCCTTCAACTCTGCCGTCGCGCTGACCATCAACGGCGAAAAGGAATTCGAGCGCAATCGTGAGCGGTACGAGTTTCTCAAGTGGGGCCAGAGCGCATTTGACAACTTCCGCGTTGTTCCGCCCGGCACCGGCATTGTCCATCAGGTGAATCTCGAATACCTGGCCAAGGTTGTTTGGGACGACAACGGCGTGCTCTACCCCGATACACTGGTCGGCACTGATTCGCATACGACCATGATCAATGGCCTGGGCGTCCTCGGTTGGGGTGTCGGCGGGATCGAAGCCGAGGCCGTCATGCTCGGCCAACCTATATATATGCTCATGCCTGAGGTCGTTGGTTTTCGCCTGATCGGCCGGCTGCCCGAAGGGTGCACCGCGACCGATCTCGTGCTGCGCATTACCCAGATACTGCGCGAGCACGGCGTGGTCAGTAAGTTCGTTGAGTTCTTTGGACCAGGTCTGGACGAGATGCCCCTGGCCAACCGCGCCACCATCGCCAATATGGCTCCCGAATATGGTGCGACCGTCGGGTTCTTTCCCGTCGATGAGCAGACGCTCACCTACCTGCGGCTGACCGGTCGTCCGCATGAGCTTGTCGAGACGATTGAGCAGTACTGCAAGGCGCAGGGATTGTGGCGCGACGACTCGTACCCCATCGCCTATTCAGCTACGCTCGAACTCGATCTGAACACGATCGAGCCGGCGCTGGCGGGTCCGAAGCGCCCGCAGGATCGCGTGCCGTTGCACGAGATGAAAGTCGAATGGCATCGTACGCTGGCCGATACCTTCAACAAGGCCCCGCCCTCCGAGGAGGTTCGCGTCGATTCCTGGTCGAACGAAGGTGGACCCGATCCCGAGCCTGCCGCTGTGGCCACGCTCGCCCCCGAACAACGCACCGCGGTGGTCGAATACGACGGCGCGCAGTTTCGACTCAAACACGGCGACGTTGTTATCGCCGCCATCACGAGTTGCACGAACACGTCCAATCCCAGTGTCATGATCGGGGCAGGGATTGTCGCGGCAAAGGCCAACAAGCTCGCCCTGAAGCGCAAGCCTTGGGTCAAGACGTCGCTCGCGCCCGGCTCCAAGGTCGTCACCGATTACCTCGAACGGGCGGGGCTCATGCGGGACCTCGAAGCGCTCGGCTTCTATCTCGTCGGGTATGGCTGCACGACGTGCATCGGAAACTCCGGCCCGCTGCCCGAGCCGATCAGTAACGCGATCATTGAGAACGATCTCGTCGTGGCCTCTGTTCTGTCGGGCAACCGCAACTTCGAGGGCCGAATCCACTCCGATATCAAGGCGAACTATCTCGCCTCTCCGCCGCTCGTCGTCGCCTACGCCATTGCCGGCACCGTCGATATTGATCTGGTGACCGAGCCGATCGGGCGCGATCAGCAAGGCAACGACATCTACCTGCGCGACATTTGGCCGAGTCAGATCGAAATCCAGAAGCTGATCGCCGAGTGCGTCGATAAGGACCAGTTCATCGAACAGTACGCCAACGTCTTCGACGGCTCGGATGAATGGAAGGCGATCAAGACGTCCGGCGGCGAGCAGTTCGACTGGTCGGATGAGAGCACCTACATCCAGGAGCCGCCGTTCTTTATCGACATGCCGTCCGAGCCAGCTCTGATTGCGCCGATCACCGGCGCGCGATGTCTGGTGAAGGTTGGCGATTCAGTCACGACCGATCACATCAGCCCCGCCGGTTCGATTGAGGCGAAGGGCCCCGCCGGTGAATATCTCATCGAGCGCGGCGTGCCGGTGAGCATGTTCAACAGTTACGGCTCGCGCCGCGGCAATGATCGGGTGATGACCCGCGGGACGTTCGCCAATGTGCGCATGCGCAATCAGCTCGCCCCCGGAACTGAAGGCGGGTTCACCACCGATTTCACAAAACCCCCTTCTCCCTCTGGGAGAGGGGATGGGGTCTCCGTAGGCGACTCGCCTGGGCGAGGTGAGGGTCTTACGGGTCGGTGGATATCCAGTATCCAGCATTTACGAAGCAGCGATGAACTACAAGGAAAACGGAACGCCGCTTGTCGTTCTGGCGGGCAAGGACTACGGCATGGGTTCATCGCGCGATTGGGCGGCCAAGGGGACGCTGTTGTTGGGTGTCAAGGCCGTGATCGCCCAGAGCTATGAGCGCATTCACCGGTCCAATCTCGTGGGCATGGGCGTCCTGCCGTTGACGTTCAAGGACGGACAGAGCGCCGAATCACTGGGCCTGGATGGCACGGAGACCTTCGACATCGAAGTGTCGGACAATGTTCAGCCGCGCCAGGATATTGCCGTGAAAGCGACGAAGCTCCCCTCTCCCCTTGGGAGAGGGGCTGGGGGTGAGGGCGAATCGAAAACAATTACCTTCACCACGACCTGTCGCATCGACACGCCGATCGAAGTCGAGTACTACCGCAACGGCGGAATTCTTCACACTGTGCTGCGCAAGATGGCGAGGGGGGCGTGAGAAGAAACCCTCGGCTGCCGCCTCGGGCTATGCGTGGTGGGGAATCTTCTTATTCAATAGCCGCGGGCGGAAGCCCGCGGTTTCTTCGTACCATGTATAATACATCGCGATGCCGGCTTACCTGTTCACATTTCACGCGTACCGATCTTGGAACGCTGACAATCCTCGTGGATTCGTTCAGCGCGGGAAGGGAATCCAGCCGCCGAACCACAATCTGGCTCGCGCGTATGACGCTTTAGCAGTCGCCGCGCCCATGATCTTTAGACGCGAGCATCAGCGAATTCTGATTTGGATCGGATGTGATGTTTGCGCTCGTCGTGGCTGGCGCTTGCACTTCACTACGACCGAGCCGCCGCACGT
>JADFGE010000340.1 GCA_022567855.1 Planctomycetota bacterium
GCCGCCTGATCCACCACGCTGCCCCGGCTGGTGTTGACGACGTACGCCCCGTCCTTGAGCGCAGCACAGAATTGCTCGTCGATGATGTTCTTGGTGTCCGGCGTCGCGGCGATGTTGATCGACACCACATCCGCCATCTTGGCCAGGTTGATGAGGTTGGAGCAGTACGCCACGCCGAACTCGTCCGCCTTTTCCTGGGTGAGGCTGCGCGACCAGGCGACGACGTTCATGCCGAAGGCCCGCCCACGCGTGGCCACCGCCTGGCCGATGCGGCCGAACCCCACAATGCCGAGCGTTCGCCCGTACAGTCCCGCCGCCTTGGCGTATTCCTTCTTGTTCCACTTCCCTTGCCGAAGCTCAAGCGTTTGGTCGGGCACTCGGCGGTCGCAGGCAAGAATCAGCGCCCAGGTGAGTTCCGCTACCGCGATCGCGTTCTTCCCCGGGCAGTTGGCGACGAAGACGCCCCGCGCCGAGGCGGCTTTCACGTCGATCGTGTCGTAGCCCGCCCCAGCTCGAATCACCAAGCTCAACTTCTTCGCCGCTACGAACGCCGACGCCGGAACCTTCGTCGAGCGAACGATGATCACGTCCGGGTCGTGCGCACTGACCGCGGCGCCGAGATCATCTGCGGTAAGTGTGGGCTGAAAGTGAACCGTGCAACCGAGCGCCTCCAGTCCGTCGATCCCCGCCTGCTCGAACTTGTCCGCGATCAGCACGCCAAGCCCAGCCGTACGACTGGTCGCCGTCGAACCATCCGTCTCGCGGATCACCGTGGAAGCAGAGCTGCTGGCCATCATCCTTCTAGTGTATCGCGCTGGCCGAGGCGTCGCCGCTCAACCCCCCTCAAACAACCCATTTGGGGGGTCCAGGCCGCGTACGGAGCCCCCAACAACGGCCACAACGCGCCAAGGGCCGGCCGACTCCAGTAACCCGGCCCCCGATCTCCTCGGGGCCAACGTCCGTCTTATTCCCCTCTCCTCCCGGGAGAGGGGTTAGGGGTGAGGGTTCTTCTCCGACGACAGCATGAGCAAGACCGCGACGGAATTCGATGCTCGGGCTAATCCGGGTAGCAGGAGAACAATCGGGCTTTGGCCTGTCCGAGTAGAATAGAGCTGTAATGACGCAACAGCACAGCATCTCGGCTGCAGAGTATCTTGCGTCGTGCAGGCGGCGGTTTGGGAGTGCTAATCCCCAACGGATGCGGGTACCCGTTTGGGAATGGATGGTACGGACGGGGCAGGACCCGTATTTTGCTCGTGAATCGCTGAAACTGGAAAGTAACTATGGACGACATGTCGATCCGGACTGGTGCTTCGATCGTATGGGTGCTGCTCAGGTCGAGATGGCCGATGGCCGGATCATCACGATTGCTGGGGAGCACGAGGACTCCTACGATCCAGACTTTTGTATCTACAACGATGTAGTGGTGCAACAGGGAGACGATGTCGAGATCTACGGGTATCCGAGGCCGATCTTCCCGCCGACTGACTTCCATACTGCCACGCTCGTCGGAGCCAACATCGTCATCATCGGCTCTCTGGGGTATTTGGAAGAGCGTAGCCTGTCACCCACCCCAGTCTTCCGACTTGATACGGCCGACTACCGCATCGAGGGTGTTGAGACTAAAGGTGAGTCACCTGGCTGGATTCACAAACACCAATCCGAGTACCTCGAGGAAGAGGGCGTGATCGAACTAACAGGTGGCGAGCTTCTCTTTCGTCGAGGCGAAGCCGATCGCTTCAGGGATAACCTTGATACGTATCATTTGCAAATAGCCGAGGGCGTTTGGCGTCGGATAACTGACAACAGCGAGTGGCGACAATTCTCATTGGAGTATGCCGATGACGAGAGGACTCTTGGCGACCTTGGCTGGTACACGGGGGAGGTCTTGAAGCAGCTTGGATACCCCTGCGAGCTGTATGCTGACGATGACAACCATGAATGCACTGACCGCCCGCACCTTCTCCTAGTGAACGGCGTTCCGGTTCAGTGCATGGACAGAGATCAGGAAATCCGAGTCACGATCCAAGGTACGCTTGCACAATCAGAAATTGACCGACTCCTCGCGAAGCTAAAGGACGCTGCACGCAAAACACACCGCTCGGTGACGGCAATCGAAGAACTCTGATGGCTGAGGAGAAGGAAAGGTGGGAAGGAAGAGGTGTCAGGATGATTTCGTATCAAAGTCCGTGACAAAGCCCAAACAACCCGACTTCAGCAGTGATCCTGAAGGACAGGCGGCTACAACCGTTATTCTCGTATCGCGCAAGGTGAACGACGCACCGAAGATCGCGAGTGGCTCGTCTGCAGCGGTCGAATCCACGGGAATACCCCGTAGGAATCTGTACATCGGAGTCACAACTTGGCTCGGCACGGAATCGCTTCGCACCTTCGAAATGATGATGCCATAGCACACGTAGTTTGCTGGGTCGGCACCCTGCATGATGTTCACATCAGAAATCTTGAGAGTAGCTGCGAACTGCTCTAATTCTCTGCGCTGCCGTTCTGCGTCGCTCGTTCGAGCCTTGAGATACAGTGATCCCTCACGGGGCTCGAGTCTGAGGTCCTTGAGCGCGACCGCACACATCACCCAAAGCCGGTCATCCTCGCTTCCCAACGGATATAGCCGCGCCCCCATTTTCTCCCGGCGCGTGTGATCGTGTGAGGTCGTATGACTCTTCCCGCTGCGCAGGTCGAGCGTAACGTGATCGATGAGGTGGTGCTCTTTCGCTTCCTTGGTCGGCGGCACCATCAACTGAGGGGGCAGGATCGGCCAAAGAACGACCCGCGGGGCAGTCGTGACCGCGATTGTGCATAGAGGCTGTGTCAGTCCATCGGGAGTTGTCACGTTGACAACCGCAGTTGGATCGAGAGGACGACCTTTCTCCAATAAA
>JADFGE010000341.1 GCA_022567855.1 Planctomycetota bacterium
GGCGACGATCTTCCAGCCGCCTTCGCCGATAGCTCGGTCCACCGCGTTGAACTTCGGATTCCGGCGCGCGAAGGCGGCCATCTTCTCGCGAGCGAAGTAGCGCGCGATCAGAAAGGCCAGGCCCGCACCGATTGTAGAGGCCACCGAAACCGTCACCGTACCCGTGCCCAGTCCGAAGACGGCGCCCCCCGCAAGCGTCAAAGCCGAAGCCGGCAGCAGCAGGACCGTGGCGAGAATGTAGACCAGCCCAAACGCCAGCGGTCCCCACACGCCCAGCGATTCGACCCAGGCATTGACGGCCTGGACCGCGCGGTCGATCGGCAGACTACGCATCGTCCACAGCAACGCAATGGCCATCACGCCGATGGAACCCCACTTGATCGCGGTCGCGTATTCGTTGGCCTTGGCGGTCAGGCTGATCGGTTGATGGGGCTGGGCGTCACTCATCGCCATGAAGTCTCACCCGTGCTTGCATCATTGATCGTTGGACTCTTGAGGCACTGCGTCGCCGGCGTCGATTGTCTCAACCGCAATGCTCGTAGGGCGCGGGCTGGTAACCTCGCCGATTCTTTGCCAAGCCCGTACAGCAATCGGCAGGACGATGGCGAGAACGATGATCTTGCTCACGGTGCGTCTCTTCACGATAGGCTTCCCAATCCGCCGCGCGGCTCAGCAGGTTTCGTCCGGGCCGCAGCAGGAGGTCCGCCGCGGCGGAGTGGTGGCGTCGTAATCCAGACCTTTGGTTTCGCGCAGATGGCGTGCGACCGTGCGCAAACAGTCGAGCGGCTGCACGTTCATCGGGTTTACGGTCGTGCGCGGCTCGATAAAATAGAAGAAGTCCTGATACGGCGGCTGGCTCAGCAGCCGATACGTCTTCTCGCAGACGGCGATCCGCTCACCGCGGCGATAAGTGTGTCCATCGTCGTCGTGGATTTCGCTGAACGGCCCGCGATAGACGACGGCCTGGTTGTGCTCGAAGCACGGGCCATCTTTGCCTTTGTACGCGAGAACCGTTACCGATCGAAACTCGATGCCCTGGACCGTCTGCCACGACTGCTCATCGCGCTTGACCATCTCCACGCCGTGGAAGCCCGTATCCAGGAAAGCCCGCAGGAACGCCTTCTCTTCGTACGCCCCGGAGATACAGCCGGACCACAGTTCGGGGTCCACGTGCATTCGTTCCGGCACCGGCTCGTCGCTGACAATATCCGAAATCGCCGCCCGGCCACCGACGCGCAGAACACGGTAGATCTCGCGGAAGAGTTGCTCTTTGTCTTCCGGACGAACCAAATTCAACACACAATTCGACAGCACAATGTCGATCGACTCGGTCTTGATGAGCGGGTGTTCCCGCCGAAGGTGATCGGCGTGGCGCTCGGCCTCGAGCATGTCGCTCGCCGACCGCACGGGGTGCGAACGCAGATGCTCATCGAACTTATCCAGATCCAGCGCGAGGTCTTGAATGCGCGCCCGATGGAATTCCACATTGTCGTAGCCGAGTTTGCGGGCGACCTCGGGCTGGTGCTCCCGCGCCAGCGCCAGCATCTCCGCATTGAGATCAACCCCGACGACGCGGCCCGCCGGCCCTACAAGTTGCGATGCAATGTAGCAGATCTTGCCGCCGCCCGAACCCAGGTCCAGCACCACGTCCCCTTCATGCACGAATTGCGAAGGATCCCCACAGCCGTAATCCCGTTCGATGATCTCGCCGGGGATGACCCGCAGCAATTCAGCATCATAACTGATCGGGCAACACAGCGCGGCTTCGCTCGCCTGGGCGCCGCGACTGTAGCGATCCATGACGGCAGCTTCTTTGTCCTCGTCAACACTATTCGGGGCTTGAATGCTCAAAGCACGGCTCCTTCTTGCAACTCCACGTCAAGACGACGGTCGGCTTGTTCTTCAACCGCGTACCGCCGAGCGATCGTGTGAATATCCTTCTTCAAAACGCAATAGTCAAACATTATCCGCCAGTTAGTCGCGGTCGTCCGCCATGCGCCGTGGCGCCGCCATCGACGAGGATCGATCAACAACGGCAGCCGCACGCGAATGGGTCGGCCCGCCCGCGCGAGCCGTCGAACCAGATCCACGTCTTCCAACAATGGAGATTCCGTGAACCCGCCGATTTGTTGCATCAAATCATGGCGCACAAACAGTCCCTGGTCCCCATAAGGGAACGACAGCAGCTGCGAACGCAGGTTCATGCCCCACTCGATGACGCGCAGGGCCAAGCCCGGTGCATCAATTCGAGCCCTATAGTAACCCCACGCACGCCGGTGATGTTTGAGGAGCATTGCGAGCATCTGCTCGAGCGCGCCCTCTGCGGGCAGGCAGTCCGCATGCAAGTACCACAACCACTCGCCCTTCGCCGCAGCCGTGCCGACGTTCATTTGACGCCCTCTTCCCTTTGGCGAGGAGATCACAACGGCGCCGGAATCTCTGGCCACGGCCAAGGACGCGTCACTCGATCCGCCATCGACGACGATGACTTCGTTGAACAATCCCCTTTTGATTCCCGGCCGGATACTGGCCAAGGCGCGGATAATATTCTTCTCTTCGTTGCGGGTGATCATGACAAAAGAAACTTTGGCAGTGCTTGAGGACATGGGATGGGCCGGCCGGTCCAGAGAGTATCATAGGTCTATGGGGTCGGACATCCTAAAGGCAGTCCCGTGAGCCGGAGGCCTCGGGTACGGCGCTCCTCTTCTGTATCGCGTGAAGGACGCTTGCTCCTCCTGTTGGCGGCCCTTGGCCACGGCGGGCAGGGCTCCAAGGCCCTCCTGGGCAGGGTCCCCGGTTATCCTTCGAAGCGCGATTCCGCGCTGAGGGCCTTGAGAAGGGATTTGTCCGACCTCAGGGCCTTGGGCTGGCATGGCGCCCGGGG
>JADFGE010000051.1 GCA_022567855.1 Planctomycetota bacterium
AACTTGGCCGGCGCGATGTCGCCCAGCAATGGAGCAGACTGATAGGCTTCTAGCGCCGTGACCGACCACCAATAGACCAGCGGCCATTCTGGCACGGCCTTCAACGCTGCCGGGTCGAACTCGTGACGTCCAACGTGACAGAGGGTTGCTGCGCGCTTGCGTTGGGTTCGTTCACTGTCGCGGCTCTTGTCTTCCCTCGGCGTGGGAAGGAGCGCAACGCTGTCCGCTTGATTCGCCATTTTCGCGAATGCACTGACCGCTACACTAACAACTTCGTCGGGCACATCCTCAAATGCTCCACGATCGAAGTCGCCAAGCGCTCGGAGAGAAAACTGCTCCAGTAGCCACTCCCGCAGGCCCGAATACTGCTTGATGAACATCCAGTTCCGCATCGTCAACATCGCGGAAACACCGCCGTCGCGAACCAGCTCCAACCCCCGCAGAAGAAACGACGCGTAGAGGTCCGCTTTGCCCAGCGGATATTGCTGCTCGATGTACCTCGAGTCGACCATCTTGGAGGTGCCCTGATACGGCGGGTTTGCGACGACCAGGTCGTACGCGCCCTCCCGCACGAGCCGTACGAAGCGCACCCCAGCCGCAAGCTGCTCTCCCTTGAGCTTCAGCCCCAGGTTCCGAACGTGAACGTTCATCGACAGTTCCGTGGGGCTGGAGTCTTCGGAGGCTGTCAGCCGAAGCTCGATGGCGGCGCGGCCGGTGGGTCTTCAGCGGCCGTCGGCGATTCTGTATCGGCTGACTTGCTCGACGACGCCCCTTGAGGCGACGACTCGAACGGAACTCGGCTTGTTTGCCGAGTTCTCAACTCCGCGTCGTACTGCTCTTTGCGGCTAGGATTCAGTAGACACGTTTCGGCCATGTCCACTTCCGCCTGCAAGCGGTTGGCTAGCTCGGCATGGGTTCCGTGCTGCTGGGGTTGAAGCACTGTCCGACGGTCGTGGACCGAGGTCCAAATACGCTCCGGATCGGCTTCAAAATCGGCGAGTCCCAATAACTGGTAATGGTTTGGCGGATGCGCAGAATCGGCGATTCCCAGCCATTCTTGATACGGATTGAATTCGCTTGGCATCACGCAAGCCCTCGGTTCGCTGATTTCGCCCGATCCCTAACGGAGGACGTCAACTCAAGGCGCCTCCCACGCAGTCTCAAGAGAGACCCAATGTCGCTTGGACGCGGGACGGAGACAAAAAGTTCACGTCAAGACGGTCAAATTCGACGCTATCGTCGAAGCGACGACATCCTCGTCTAATGGACCATTATGCACCAATTCACCAGCGGCGCAAAAGATTCATATCCCCGTTGGTCGCCGGATGGAACGCGCATCGCCTTCATCAGCGGCCGCGACAAGCCCAAACCGCAACTGTTCACCATCAGCGCCGCCGGCGGCGAGGCCGTCGCACTCACCACGTTCGATGAAGGATCGATCGGCGCGTTCAAATGGTCGCCCGATGGAACGATGCTCGCGGTCAGCTTCCGTCATCAGGACCCGCAGTGGACCGAGGACGCCAAGAAGAAGCGTAAGGACAAGGGTTTGAGTGACCCGCCGCGCGTCCTCGATCACTATTGGTACCGCCTCGACGGCGACGGCTATTTCAACGCGCAGCGTCATGAGCTGTACCTCGTAAATACAAAGACCGGTACGCACCGCAAAGTTTTCGCCAAGGATGCGCTTGGATTCTTCAGCTTCGATTTTTCGGCGGACGCCAAGAAATTAGTCATCAGCACAAACCCCGATCGCCGCGCGCTGCTCAAACCGTGGAACGACGAACTTGTTCTGCTGACGATCGCATCGGGGAAAACGAAGAAGATTCCGAACCTCCCACGCGGGCCGAAGGATGCCGTCCAATGGTCGCCCAACGGGAAGTGGATCGCCTTCGCCGGCCGAGTGGGCGAAGACTCGACCTACAGTGTCGAGAACCTCGAACTTTTTGTATGTGATCCTTCGACCGGTAAGGCGCGCAGCCTCATGGCCAAGGAAGATCATTGCCTCATGGCGATCGCGATCACCGACACGGCTGAAGTCGGCTTCGGCGCGAATTTCCGTTGGAGCCCCGATTCCAAGCGCATCTTCATGAAACTCGGTTGGCATGGTGAATCGCACGTGGCGTCGATTCCCGTGCGCGGCGGAAGAATCACGTTCCATACCTCCGGCTCGATCGATCATGACATGGGCAATTTGTCAGATGACGGCACGCGCATCGCCCTTACGGCCGCCACTTTCACAGAACTCGCCGAAATCCGCGTCGGCCGGATCGGCGCTAAGACGATCAGCACAAAGCAACTCACGGATTTCAATGGACCGCTTCTTCGCGAGTTGCGACTGGCCAAGCCGAGTTCGCACTGGATCCGAGCTAACGACGGCACGAAAGTGCAGGTGTGGGTGATGAAGCCGCCTCTCTCAAAGTCGAGCCGCAAATACCCGGCTGTTCTGGAGATTCACGGTGGGCCGCACGCCCAATACGGCGTGGGGTTCTTCCACGAGTTCCAGGTGCTGGTCGCCGCTGGCTACGTCGTCTTCTACTCCAACCCGCGCGGGAGCAAAGGGTACGGCCGCGATCATTGCGCCGCGATCAAGGGCGATTGGGGCGGCGCTGACTGGGTGGATATCCAAGCTGTAACCGAATTCATAAAGAATCGGCCGTTCGTGAATGCCAAACGCATGGGGATCATGGGCGGAAGCTATGGCGGGTACATGACCAACTGGGCGATCGGACACACCAACACCTTCGCCGGCGCCATCACCGATCGGTGCGTCTCCAACCTGGTGAGTATGTTCGGCACGAGCGATTTTCTGGATCGGCCGGATGATTACTGGCCGGGCAACGCCTGGGACCGCCCCGAAGCCCGCTGGGATCAAAGCCCGATCAAGTATTTCGGCAAGGTCAAGACGCCCACGCTCATCATCCACAGCGAGGGTGATCTTCGTTGCAACGTCGAGCAGGCGGAGCAGGTGTATTCAGCCTTGTCGGCTCGAAACATCCCCACCCGCTTCGTCCGCTACCCACGGAGCACGTTTCACGGGATGAGCCGAGCCGGCCCGCCTGATCTTCGATTGCATCGCCTGCACCAGATTCTGGACTGGTGGGATCGCTGGCTCAAAGGAGCTGGCCGACGAGGCCGATAGCGACAGTTCAACGCGACGCAGTGGCCGAGTCGCCGCTGACCTCCTAGAGTCGTGCCCGGTGGCGGGTGAGCGTGATTGCCGGTCGCCGTGCGATGCTGGTTTCTGGAATTGCCCATGAATGATTTTGTAGAACAAGAGACACTCCCTGCATTGAGCGATGGTTCGATCACGCAGATCGACCTTACGGACGAGCGCAGCCAACAGGCGATGGCGCATGTACGCGGCCTGCTCGAATACATCGGCGAAGACCCCGATCGGGAGGGCCTGCTGCGCACGCCGCAGCGCGTCATCGCCTCGCTCACCGAGCAGTTCCGCGGATACCACGAGGATCCGCGGAAGCTTCTCTCCCACACGTTCACCGAGGTCGAGGGCTATAACGAACTCGTTCTCATCAGCGACATCGAGCTGTACAGCCACTGCGAGCATCACATGGTTCCGTTCGTGGGCAAAGCGCATGTCGCCTACATCCCCGATGGCAAGGTCGTGGGTCTGTCGAAGATCGCTCGCGTCGTCGATGTTTTTGCCAAGCGGTTGCAGGTGCAGGAAAAACTCACCGCTCAAGTTGCCGACACCATCTGGGACGTGCTCAAGCCCCAAGGCGTGGCTGTGATCTTGCAGTGCCAGCACTTTTGCATGTGTTATCGCGGCGTGAAGAAGCCCGGCTCGTGGACGACGACCAGCAAACTGCGCGGCTGCTTCTTGAAAAATGAAGCCTCACGCCTCGAACTGCTCACCCTCATCGGCATGAAGCGGGATATCGGGTAGAAGAAGGCATCAAGGCATCGAGGCATCGAGGGGGGAAGAAGATGGGCGACCTTCATAGCCGCGGATGCATATCCGCGGGTCTACGATTCACACACCCCGTCACCGACCCCCTGCTTGCAGCTTCGCGAGCACTTTCCATCCGCTGGGCAAAAGCGCCGCGGCAAGAACGATCTTGACAATCGCTCCTGGGATGAATGGGACCAAACCTTCAACAACTGCGTAGATTGGCCCTCCCAACGCGGCCAAGCGACCCATCCCACATACAAAGATCGCTGCGGTTCCCAGCGCCATCGCTGCGACTGTAGTAACAAATCGTCTATCCCACCCTCTCTCAGCTAAACGACCGACAATCCACGCGGCTGCTATAAAGCCGATCAAATATCCACCCGTCGGTCCAGACATATATGCCAAGCCTGCCACGGGACCTGCGAAAACCGGTAAGCCGAGCGCTCCCTCAGAAATGTACACGAGCACCGTTGCGGTCCCGCGCTTTGCTCCGAATAGCGCCCCAACAAGCAGCACCGCAAACGTCTGAGCCGTTACCGGCACCGGCCACATTGGGATCTGCACCTTGGCGGAAAGCGCTAACAGAATAGTACCGGTCAGCACCAAGAGAATCTCATACGCCCAGCGTGTTGTAGTAGTGCTCGGCCGACAGACATCCGCGTACGTCAACGCACCTTCAATTCGCATCACGGGTCATGCCCTCTCGCAAAAGCGCTCGCCTTTGGCTCGCGGCTAAACGGGGTTGATTGCTAACCGATCTCTGCCTTGAGCTTCGTGAGACATTCGATCAGCATATCCAAATGCTGTTTCTCATGCGCTGCGGAAAGCTGCACGCGCAGTCTTGCCGTGCCTTCAGGAACCACCGGGTAGCCGAACCCGATCACGTACACGCCCATTTCGAGCAACCGTTTGCTCATCGCAATCGCTTTGGCGGTATCGCCGACGATGATCGGGCAGATGGCGGTCGGGGATTCCAAGACTTCAAACCCAACTTCGGCGATGCCTTTGCGAGTATACGCGACATTATCCCGCAGCTTCTGCACACGCTGCGGCTCGCGCATCAGAATCTCGATCGCCTTGTTCGCTGAGCAGGCCACCGTCACCGGCAGCGCGTTGGTGAACAACGTTGGTCGAGCGCGTTGCACGATCATATCCATGCCGCGCTTCGTGCCGGCGAGATACCCCCCGGCCCCCCCGCCGAGCGCCTTGCCCAACGTGCCTGTGTAGAAGTCGATCGCGTCGCCGGGCATGCCGTGGTGTTCGTGCGTGCCGCGTCCGGTTTCTCCCATCACCCCCGTGCCGTGTGAATCATCGACGGCCAGCATCGCGCCGTATTCATCACACAATTTGCGAATCTCAGGCAACTTGGCAATGTCTCCCTCCATCGAAAACACACCGTCGGTGACCACCCACATCACGCCGGTCACTTCTGCGTCGTTGACCGCCTTCTCAAGCGCCTCGCGCAGTGAATCCATATCACTATGTTTGAAGATGGTTTTGTGTACGCCCTTCTTGATAACCGTCGCCAGACGCATGGAGTCGATGATGCAGGCGTGATTCAGCTCATCCGAAATAATGATGTCGCCCGGCTCGCAGAGCGTAGGAAAGAGCGCTTCGGTCGCGGTCCAGCAGGAGACGAACGTATACGCCGCTTCCACGCCGAGGAACTTCGCGATTGTCTTTTCCAATTGCGCGTGTGGCTCGAACGTGCCGCAGATGAATCGCACAGAAGCCGTGCCCGCGCCGTATTTCTCGATCCCCTCGATGCCGGCTTGTCTGACTTCGGGGTGATTGGCCAAGCCCAAATAGTTATTCGAGCAAAAGCACGCGACCTCGCCGTAGCCGCGCAGCTTCATCGTCGCGTCCATCGGCCCTTCGATCATCTGAAGCGTCTTGAATTGGCCGGTATCGACCAGATTCCTGAGCACTTCATCGGTGCGTTGATCGAATAGTTCGGATCCGGATACACGTGTCGTCATGGTCATAATCGATTCCCGCGTTGTCTACGAACTCCATCGAACAGGTCCATACTATCGTATCCACCGTTTAGCGGGTGACGCGAAGCGTCCCTTCCGCTCACGCATACCGCGCCTTGATACTCGGCACGAGATAATCCTCAAACGCACTGCGCAGATGATGTTTGGGCAACCACCCCCAATCGTTGCGGGCGGCGGTGTCGTCCACATCCGCCGGCCAGGAATCGACCATCTGCTGACGCTGCGGGTCCGGCTCGAACGTGATCTTCGCCCCCGGAAAATGCTCGCGCACCAGCTCGGCGATCTCCTGGGCGGACGCGCTGAAACTGCGGACGTTGTACACGCAGCGGGTCAGTTGATCCGCATCCGCAGCGGCGAGCTTCAGCAACGCATCAATCGCCTCCGGCATCGTCATGAACGGAATGCGCGTATCGGGACGAACAAAGCAGACGTACGGCTTACCCTCAGCCGCAGCGTGGATCATCTCCGGCCCATAGTCGCTGGTCCCGCCGGAGGGAACGGTCTCGGCGCTAATCAGACCGGGGAACCGCAGGCAGCGAAAGTCCAGCGTGTGATCCAAACGGTCCCTGGCTAATTGCCGGTAATGGTTGGCGTAATACCGCCCGAGGTTCTCGCAATACAGCTTGTTGCAGCCGTACATCGTAATCGGCCTGGTGTGTTCATCTTCGGTGACGGCACCCGCAGCGTACTTCGTTTCCGTGTCCGCAAAGCCGTGTACGGCAATGGAACTTGGAAAGAGGAACTTCACCAAATCGCCATGCGATCGCGCCTGATCGGCGGCGAGCCGCAGCAAGTTGATCGTCCCGCCGACGTTGACATCGTGTGCTGCTTCAGGTGTGAACTCTGCCCGCGTACTCAGAATCGCCGCCAGTTGATGGATCTCCGTGATCTCGAACATCGATTGCAATCGTTCGATCAGCGTGGTGTCGCAAACATCGCCGACGAAGGTTTCACGGCATCGCTCGCGCTGCGGTTGGTCGAGTTCACGGATGTCGATTCCGACAAGATCGCGCCGACCGGCTGCGTGCAAAGCAGCGATCAATCCGTGGCCGACCTCACCGCCGGCCCCCGTGATGAGGGTGGCGGCGTTACGCCTGCTTCCGCGGTCGGAGGTTGAAGAAAATGCGGTGGTCATCGTTTGATTACAGTGTGCGCTCGTCAATCGCGCATTGTAGTGGAAGCATCGAATCTCGCATCATGCGGACGATGACGAGTCGGCGGCGATCCGGCGAAGAAGAGCGGAATTGAGCGGCAGGCAGACCACGCCGGAGATCGCCAACAGTACGGCCGTGAACTGGAACGTGCGCGGGAGGCCAAGGTGTAGCGTCCCCAGACAATACTCAGCCAAGCGAGGCCCAACGACGGCGATAGTCCACGCCCCGCCGAGCATAATCCCCGAGGCGAGGCTCGTACGATGCGGCAAAAGACGCTGCGCCAAGCTCAACGTCACGGGAATCACCGAAGCAAACCCCACCCCGGCCAACACGGCTAGAAAATAGCCGCCGACCAGCGTTGCGCCGCCAAACAACGCGATCATCGGCGCGAACACAATGGGCACAATCACCAGCGGCCACTTCTCGCGACCTTGCCCAACGAGCGTGCCGACGGTCAGTCCGCCGACAGCCATGCCGAGCACCATCAGCGCCGCCAGCGACCCGGCAATCTTTCCACCGTGGGCCGCTACCTCAGCGGTCGCAAACAGGGGATTCTGCTGAGCGACCATAGACTCGGCCCAGCGCACGAGCAGATACACCAAAGCCATGTTGACGGTGAATCGCAGCGCGTTGCCGAAGAACAGCAGGCCGATCATGTACCAACGACGAACGATCTCGCCGTCGTCAAATCGCAACAGATGATGCTCGTGGTGTCGATGCGGGACACGCCTGATTGCGAAAAAGAGTATCGCGGCGACGAACAAACCTGGAACGATCGCCAGGCGCAGTAAGCCAAAGCCGGCATCGCCCGCCGTGGCCACCTGACGGGCGATGAGGGAACCGGTGATTCCCCCGGCCATTCCGGCCACAAAGAAAACGCTGATGCCGATCGATCGTTTTCGCCCGCGGAGCTGATCAGCAAGCTGGCCCATCGTGGACGCACCGACGGGGTGAAATATCCCTACGCCGATCATCCCGCAGACGAATAGCGCCAGCAGTGAACGGAAATCGTCAGCCAGACCAATGCAGCTCAAACAAATCGCAGCCAGCGCCAGACCGGCCGCGCCAAACAACCGTGAGTCGAAACGATCGCTCAGCCACGCGCTGATCGGTTGACTCAAACCCGAGCTGAGCGACCCGACGCCAAGCAGCCATGCCGTTTGCTGCGGCGTCAATTCGCAGCGAATCTGTAGCACGCCGATCAACGGCCCAACGATCGCCGCGAACAGATCAACGGTGGTGTGTGAGCCGACGATCGTGGCCAGCCGCACGAGCAGACCGTTGGTCCGAGTCATCTGAGCTTGCACATTCTCCGCCGTCGCCTGGGACATTGAAGCGAGTCTAGGCACGATGACGCGGCGAAGCTTCTGGATGTGCTACGCTGGGACCATGCCAGGATCGGACCAGTACATTGAACTGTCGGTGGTCGTAGCCGCTCACAATGAGCAAGACAATCTGCCAACGCTGGTTGACGAGATTGTCGCTGCGCTCGACCCCACGGATATGGAGTATGAGATCGTTATTGTCGACGACGGATCGACAGATGACACGCCGAGCGTTCTCGATACCCTGCTCAAGAACCAACCGCGGCTGCGCGCGATCCGCATGTTGGACACACCACCGGGCTCAGGCCACGGGCAGTCAGCGGCCTTCCATGCAGGCTTTCGCGCATCTCGCGGGGCTTTGATCGTTCCAATCGACGGGGATCTCCAGAACGATCCGGCGGACATCCCCGCGATGATTGCGCTGCTACGAGAGAAGAATGTTGATCTCGTTCAGGGGGACCGTTCCGCTGCTCGCAAGGACAATCTCGTTCGGCGCATCACCTCACGCGTTGGTCGTCTGTTCCGCCGATGGCTGCTTGGCGACACGATCAGGGACACCGGTTGTTCGCTTCGCGTGATGAAGCGCGAGATCGCGTTGGCCTTGCCGTTGGAGTTTCGAGGCATGCACCGATTCATTCCGGGAACCGCAAGACAACTTGGATATAACGTCATCGAAACGCCGGTTAGTCACAGACCGAGAACGGCCGGACGAACCCACTACGGTATTTGGAACCGCGCCATTCCCGGCTTGATCGACTGCTTCGCTGTACGCTGGATGCGCAAGCGACGACGACCGACGCAGTTCCGCGAGCTTGGTCGCTCCGATATGGATCGAGTAAGCGCCTTCCAACCAGGCGAGAGCGCCGTACATGACGATCGACCGCAGGAGACACGGCAATGATGGACCTCATAGCAAGCACGGCTGCGGGAGACCTCGTTCCGACCGCAACAGCTGTCGATACATTGATGCGGTGGGTGAAAGTCGAGAACCCATGGGAGCTGGGCGTGGTTCTGTTCGGGCTCACTGCACAAGCGACGTTCCTTGGGCGTTGGATCGTGCAGTGGTGGGCAAGTGAGAAGCGAGGTGAGTCGCACGTTCCCGAACTGTTTTGGTGGCTCAGTCTGGCCGGTGCGACCATGCTGATGATCTACTATGTATTGCGCGGGGAACCGGTGGGCATCATCGGCCAATCGGTCGGCTGGATTGTTTACAGCCGCAACCTTTATCTCATCAAAGCCAAACACCGGCGGCAGAGCGAACCACCGACCCCGACCGCGCGCACGGGCAAAACCCAGGATGCACCAGGGTCGGACGGCGGCAGCCCAAGCGCGTGACGATAGGTGGGACAACACCTATGCGCGTTGACCGCGCGGGTTGGGGGCATCCCTCAGCCGGTAAACGACACGGGCGAGGATCGGAGCCGGCTTTGACCCTCTGACTTCCGCTGTGTCTCAAAGTCATGCGCATTTTCGACCGATTGCTTCGATACGCCCCGTGGTGGGACCCGGCCGGGCCCGTCGAGCGATCCTATGACCAGACACACCAAACCCAGTCCGCCGATCACCAGCGCAGCCCAGACCGCGGCGAAGCTGTGGCTCGCCGCCGGCCTGGTGGGAATCGTCGTCGGCGTGACGCTCGCGGTGAGCGGACGGATGTCTCATTTGTCCGGCTTCTCCGGAGCAGCCGTCGCCGTCGGCGCCGGGTGCTTGACGATGCTGGCTTTCGCGCCATGGCAGCAACTCAAACAACAGCGCGCGTATCGGGCGGAGATCCGCAGGCTGACACGCTGCCTGCGTCAAATCGAACAGGCGCGAGACCGCACGCACCTCCGTCGCCTGCTCGCCGATCGGCCCGACGAGCTGGGCGAGCTCAGCCGCGCTATCCACGATGCGCTCAGTGAAGCGTTCACCGACCGCGTCAAGGCTCGCGTAATGCAGCGGTCGATGGATGATTCGATTCGCCGTGAGACCGACCGCGCCACCGGCCAGCTCAGACGACTCGCCGCGACCGACGCCTTGACGGGTCTGGGCAATCGACGCGCCCTGGAGCAGCGACTGGAGGCACTGCTGGCGTCCAATCGTGAATCGCACGACCCCGTCGCCGCCTTGCTGATCGACGTTGACCATTTCAAGAAGATCAATGACGAATTGGGGCACGAAGCGGGCGACGATTGCCTGGTGTTCCTGGCGAATCTCTTGCAGTCGAGCCTGCGTGGCGGTGACCATGCGCTTCGCATCGGCGGGGACGAGTTTATCGTGCTTATGCCCGGCCTAGAGAGCGATCAGGCCCACGCCGTGGCCGAGCGCCTCTCAGTGCTGTTTTCGCAGATGCCTTGGTCACACCCCAAGCCGTTACGGCCCACATTGAGCATCGGCCTGGCCACGGCCGGACCTGGTCAGTTGCGCGATCCCAACGAGCTGATTCGCCGCGCCGACGCCGCCATGTACAATGCCAAGCGCCAGGGCCGGGCCTGCATCAGCGACAACACCGCCGCCCGCGGCGCAGCCTGATCGACCTCCTGGTGTAGGCGAGCCCGGTCCACCTCTCAACACAACGAATATCCCCCGCGACGCCCACGGATACCAATCCGTGGGTTTCTCCCCCTCAAGCCTCAAGCCTCAACCCTCAAGCCTCAAGCCTTCTTCCTCACCCCCAATTCCCGAGAAGGATCAGCAGGTCGACCACCCCGACGGTGCAGTCGCCGTCGAGATCGGCCGGACAGTCCCCCGGAAGTTTGCAATCGGCGCACGGACCCCAAGTGTCGAGCAGGATGTCCAAGTCGGTCCTACCAACAGTACAGTCGCCGTCGAGGTCGCCCAGCGGAACGTCGGGTCCCCAGCGGGCCCAGTAGGCCGAGACCTGGTCGCCGGCGGTGGTGAAGTCCCCCCCGGCGATCAGCTCGCGGTTGTATACGGTCAGGGCAGACACGGATGTGTATCCCCCTA
>JADFGE010000052.1 GCA_022567855.1 Planctomycetota bacterium
TTGCTGCGCGGCTCCGGGGCCAGGAGAATCTCGTAGAGATTCGGCACGGAGCCGTTGTGAAGATAGGGCGCGGTCGCCCAGATCCCATTGAGTGGACGTGCCTTGTAGCCCTTGTTGTTGGCGCTCGACAGGCTGTGAGTCGCGTGTTCCTTCAAGAGAGAACTGAGGGTCTCCTCGGGGTGATGCAGGAGCGCGCCGGCCACGGTGTTGATGAGTGGATCGAGGCCGGTGGTCGGGTCGGGTTGCAGGCCGTCCTCGCCGAGACCCGCATCGACGCTGCTGACGACTGGCTCGATGGGCAACTGGCGGAGGCCGGGGCGCTTGTCGTCGTCGGCGGCGACGGCGCCGTGCGGCTGGCGGCCGAACCGGCCATCCGGACCCAGACACCGTTGTACCACTTCCCGTCCGGCACAGAGAATCTGTTCTCCCGCGAGTTCGGGATGGATCGGCGCGTGCAAACACTGTTGAGGGCCCTGGAGCGCAACGAGCCTCGACTGGTTGACGTTGGCGTCGTCAACGGGCGGACTTTCCTCCTCATGGTCTCGGTTGGGTACGACGCTGAGGTCGTTCACGATCTGGCCGGTCGTCGGGGATCGTCGATCTCGCATTGGTCATACCTGGGACCGAGTATTCGTCAGCTTCGAGCGTGGCGGCCATCTCGATTGGCCGTGACCGTCGATGGCGAGCGGATTGACCTCGGTCGGCAAGGCGCGGTCGTCGTCGCCAACAGCCGGCAATACGCCTGGCGGCTCGACCCGGCGCAGCGGGCGGTGATGTCCGACGGCCTGCTCGACGTGCTGTTTTTTCCAATGGCGTCCAAAGCCCAGCTTGTGTCATGGGTCATCAAGTGCCGGCTGCGGCGACATCTGGGTGATCGGCGACTTGTCTACAAACGAGGTCGCGTGATCGAGATCGGCGGCGATCGGCCGCCGCGCTACCAGTTCGACGGTGATCCGCCGTCAACGGCTGATAACCCGCTGGGGGTCGAGCCGGCGAGCAACCAGCTTCAAATCAGCATTAGGCCGGGCGTTCTACCCATCCTGGCGCCATAGTTCGTCAGGGATGACCCTATGAGCGGACCACCGAGGCTGAGCATCTGGCCGGGCGGACTGGGGCTGCCTCAAGTCCCTTCGAGCAGGCTCCGATGTCCAATGCGAGGCCCTGGTCTGGGAGCCGAGGGCATTTTCTGCGCAAGGGGAGAAACGAGTGGACATCGCCACCCTGATTGGGCTGCTGCTGGGCTCGGCGCTGGTGTTGATGGCAATCCTTTTGGGTGGCGATCTGATGGCCTACCTCAACGCGCCGTCGGTTCTGATCGTCATCGGCGGGGCGACCTGCGCCACGATGGCTTCCTATCCACTGGCCCGATTCCTCAAGCTGCCGCTCGTCATGAAGAAGACGGTGTTGGCCAAGCCCGTCGACACGCTCGCCCTGCTCCGCCAGATCGTCGAGCTGGCCGAGGTTGCCCGACGCGACGGCATCCTGGCCCTGGAAGGGATGGTGGAGGACATGGGCGATCCGTTCCTCGTGGGCGGGATCCAGATGGCGGTGGACGGGACCGATCCCGAGATCATCCAAGTCATCATGGAGACCGAGCTGGAGAATCTTCTGGACCGTCACGAGGCGGGCAAAGGCATGCTCGACTCGATGGGACGGTACGCACCGGCGTTCGGCATGATCGGCACGCTCATCGGCCTCGTGGCGATGCTTAGCAACATGGACGATCCCTCGAAGATCGGCGCGGGCATGGCGGCCGCGCTGCTCACCACCCTCTATGGCGCCATCTTGGCCAACATCATTTTCCTGCCCATGGCCGACAAGCTGGCCTTGCGGTCATCCGAAGAGGCCCTGGCCAAGACGATCATTATCCAGGGTGTCATGGCGATCCAATCCGGCGACAACCCGCGTGCCGTCGAATCCAAGCTAATGACCTTTATTCCGCCGGCGGAGCGGCCCGTGCCTGAGGAGCGGGCGGCCTGACATGGCGGGCAAGCGTCGAAAAAAGCCGGTCAAGGGCGTCCCGGAGTGGGTGGTGACTTTCGGTGACATGATGTCGCTGCTGCTGTGCTTTTTCATCTTGCTTCAGATGTTCTCTGAGTTTAAGCGGGATCACGAGTATCAGCGGGTCATCACGGCGATCAAGGAGGCGTTCGGATACGCCGGCGGCGTCGGTGTACTGCCGATCGACGATCCGCCCATCAGCTCTATCGTCCAGCATTTCGAAGAGATGGCGGTCAAGCGTTTCGAGGACGTCAACAGCAGCCAGTCGCCCACAAAGAGCATCGAAGGCCGGCGAATGCGGGTGAAGAAGCTGCGCGAGGGCGTGGTCTTCACGATCGGCGGGCCCAGCATGTTCGATGAGTTTTCAGCGGAGATTAAGCCCTCGGTGTATCGAGAGCTTCAGAAGCTGTCGGTGCTGCTGGCGGGTCGAAGCAACAAGATAATCGTGCGGGGTCACACGGCCGCCAAGTACATACCGGAATCCTCGCCCTGGAACGACCTGGACGAGCTGGCCTTTCAACGGGCCCGCCACGTCAAGGATGTCCTCGTGGAGTTGGGGCTGGAGGACCGGGTGTTTCGCCTGGAGGCCGTCGGGACCCGCGAACCGGTTCGCTCGCGGGCCCTCGAGCCCGCAACGGCGGCAAAAAACCGCCGAGTCGAAATTATCCTGACCGAGCAGTTGGTCGAGGAAGCCAATACGGATGCTGACTTTACGGACCCGGATCTCGCCCGAGGAGGCTGACGCATGCCCGACGAAACTCCAGACCCCGAGGTGGGCAAGAAGAAGTCGCCTCTCAAGACGATCATCCTTGTCGTTGCAATTCTTCTCGTCGAGGCGGGTGTCTTCATCGGTGTGATGATGATGCACGATCCTCAACTGGTCGAGGCGAATCCGCACGCGGCCGTCATCGAAATCCCTGAAGACGAAAAGATTGTCGAGTTGCGGGTCATCGACGCGAGGCTGCCGAACAACAAGATCGGCGTGACGTATCTCTACGACACGCAGGTGTGGGTGCAGGTTAAGAATCGTTACTCGGAACAGGTGGCCGATCAGCTCGATCGATTTCACAACGAGATCAAAGCTGAAATCACCGCCATCTGGCGCACGAGCGATCCTCGTCATTTCCAGGAACCGAAGCTGGAGAACCTGACGCGCAAAGTTAACGCGTTGTTGGATGCCCGATTCGGCACGGATCCCCAAACCGGCGAGACGATTTTGGCCAAGAGTGTCATTGTGATGCAGCCTGGGTTCCGCATCGACAGCTAAAATTGCGCCACCGATCACTGTACAGGATCACGCCCGAATCGGCCGATGGCTAGGGATGACACCGACCGAGCTCGTGGCGCGGTCGTGGCATGCCGTTGTTGTGGAAGCGATTGATTGATGGCTGACGAAGCGCCGAACGTCGAACAACCATCTCCGGCAGAGCCCGAGTCCGAGGCGGCGGAGCAGTCCGACTCCGAGGTCCCGGCGCACGAGGGTTCGGCGGAGCAAGCGGCGACCGAAGCGTTGGAGAAGGCTGAGGAGGCAGCGCAGTCCATTGCCGACGAGACCGCCGCCGATCCGCACGTCGCCGAAGCGGTGCAGCTTCCTGATTTCGCCCCCCCGGAGCAGGATCCCGAGCAAGCCGCGGCAACCCTGGGGCTCTTGCATGATGTTGAACTGAACGTCAAGATCGAGCTTGGCCGCACCCGAATGTATGTCGAGGATGTGCTTCGACTGAATGAAAATTCGGTGATCGAGCTCGACAAGGCGGCCGGCGATCCGGTGGACATCTTTGTCAACGATCGCCATGTGGCGCGGGGCGAGGTGCTGGTGCTCAATGAAAATTTCTGTGTGCGAATAAGCGAGATCATCCAACCCGCGAAGCCGGGAGACAAAGGGCCCCGGCTGAACTGATCTGACCCGCAGGATGCGGGACCCGTCGGAGGATCCGACGGTCAAGCCAAGGATTGGCGACATGATGCTTCGTACCGCGCTGCCGTGGATGGCGGCGACAACTTTGGTGACCTTGGTTTGTGTGGCGTCGCATGTCGCGGGCGCGCAAGACAACACTGAGGCGGCCAAGAGTCCCGCAACACTGTCCGCGCCGCAGGCCGTTGGGGAGCCGAGCGCCTCTCCAAGTGCGGCCCCTTCGCCGGGCGCTGACAGCGCAGAAACTGCGCCGATCAGCATTCAGATTCCCCTCCACGAGTCAACACCACTCGGTCGGCCAAACACCGTCTTCAGCGCGCGCCCACAGGACGATCCCAGCGCCCAGAAGAAAAGCGTGTTGGCCGTTCTCGATCCACGGACCAACGGGGCGCTCCGGACTGCCGGCGCATTGACGCTCGTGATGGTCCTCCTGTTGGCCACGCGCTCAGTGCTGAAGCGATTCGGCGGTCCGCTGACCGGCGGTCGGCCGTCCGGCGTGTTGCAAGTTCTGGCGCGGTTCCCGATCGGACGCAGCCAGCACCTCGTGTTGTTGCAGCTCGGGCGCCGGATTGTCCTGGTGCATCAAGCCAAGACCGGGATGACCAGCCTAAGCGAAGTGTCGGATCCCGATGAAGTGGCTCAACTTCTGGCCCGCGTCGAGGCCGGTTCGTCCGAAAAGCGATCCGCAGGCTTCCAGACCATCCTCGGGCGGCTGATGGCTCACGGCTCCCGCCAGGAATGGGAGCAGTTCAGAACCGGCGACCGCAGTACGACCCGCTTTGGGGACGGCGAGGTGATCGACCTGACCCGTCGCGCCCCTCGTCACCGCGCTGCGCCTTCCGCTCGGCGGAGGGCCGCTTCATAATGCGCAACGTCCGATGGTTCAACCGAGTCGTCGCGGTGTCGTGTCAGCCGACGCACGGCACGATCTGGTTGCTGGCGGCCATCGCAACTCCGCTGCTCGTGACGAGCGGCGCTGCGGCCCAGACGTCGGAGCTAACCCTCAACCCAATCGCGATCCTGGACGATGCCATGGAGACGATCCCGGGTCTCGAGGGCGGATTGAGCAGCTCGCTGAACATTCTGCTGCTGCTGACGGTTCTTAGTCTCGCCCCATCCATTCTCATCCTCTGCACCTGCTTTACGCGTGTTCTGGTGGTTATGGCGTTGATGCGCCAAGCCATGGGCACGCAGGGGTTGCCGCCGAGTCAAATTCTCACCGGACTGGCGCTGTTCATCACCTTTGTCGTGATGGCCCCGACATTCCAGAGAATGTACGACGAAGGGATTCAGCCGTATGCCACCGGGGAAGTGAAGGACTACGCCGTCACTTGGCAGCGCACGAAACAACCGCTTCGTGATTTCATGTTCAGTCAGCTTGAAGCCACCGGCAACTGGTCCGGCGTCTACATGATCCTCGAATACCGGGGAATCGACACCTCCGATCCGCAGCAACTCACCCGCGCGGATGTGGACATGCTCACGCTTGTCCCTGCGTTCATTCTCAGCGAGCTGAAGATTGCATTCCTGATGGGCTTCCGGATTTACCTGCCGTTTCTCGTGATCGACATGGTCATCGCAAGCATGTTGATCTCGATGGGCATGCTGATGCTGCCGCCCGTGCTCATCTCATTGCCTTTCAAGGTGCTGCTGTTCGTCCTGGTGGATGGCTGGCAGCTTGTGATCGGAACCGTGATGAACAGTGTTGTTCAGCCGGAGGCGACGTTGGCGGTGACGTCAAGCATCATGGCCGGAGGACCGTAGTCACGTTTGGGGACAAGTCGAATTCCGTGAGAACGCCCGTGTGCATCCGACCCAGTCTACGGGCCCAACTGGTTGAGATGAGGTACGCATCATGATGACTGATCCTATTGACGTCGTGCGGACTGCGCTGTTGCAGGCGCTCATTATCGCCGTCCCGATCCTTGGCTCCGGTCTGTTCGTGGGCCTGCTGGTCAGCCTGTTCCAGTCAGTAACCCAGATCCAGGAGCAGACGCTGACGTTCGTTCCCAAGATCATCGTCATGATTCTCGTGGCCGTTGTTCTGCTGGGGTGGATCTCCGTTCGCCTGGGCGACTTCGCCTACGAGATGTTCACCGGTTTGTGACGCCGGTGCGTTCCGTGCCGCCCCTCGCCTTTCGCCTCCTGCCTGATGGGGTCTGATGAATCAATACGTCGCGCTGTTGGATCACGTTCCCTCCGCTCTGCTGGTCATCTTCCGTATCGGAGGATTAGCCATCTATGGACCGGTGATCGGTGCGTCGTTCATTCCGGTCCGTATCAAAGTGATGCTGGCGGTGATCCTTGGCCTGGCCGTGTATCCGGTGTTGACGACCCAGGAGCTTGGGGTCGGGGAATGGGAACTGAATGTGTGGTCGCTTGGTCCCGCGATTGCCATGGAACTGTTGGTGGGGCTGGTGATCGGATTCCTGGCGAGCCTGCCACTGCTCGCGGTGCAGATCGGCGGGCTCATGATGGGCCACCAGATGGGGCTCGGTTTCGCGCGGTTCTTCAATCCGGCAATGGAGGACAGCGCCGACATCATCGGCCAGATGTTGTTCTTTATGGCCCTGGCAGGATTCCTCCTGCTGGGAGGGCTCGAATCGATGGTGCTAGCGGTGCTCCACAGTTTCCACCATATTCCGCTGGCGACGAATGTCGCCGATGGCTCACTGCTGACGATGCTGGCCGGAGTGCTGACCGCGTCTTACGAGCTTGCCCTACGCGTGGCCGCACCATTGCTGACGCTGATTTTTCTGGAGACCGTCGCGATGGGCTTCCTCTCCAAAACGGTGCCGCAGCTGAACATCCTCAGTCTCGGCTTTCCGATGCGAATCCTCGTCGGCCTGGTCATTGTCGCCCTTGTCGTCGGCGTGATCGATGAGGTCTTCCTGGATTGGTTCAACGAGATGACGAACCTGACGTTTACCTGGATCGAGAACAGATAGGAGGCAGCGGGCACGAGGCGGCCGGCACGCGAAACGCGCCGGACGGCAAGAGCGCGCGGCGCTCGCCGGACCGAGCCTCGAACCTCAACCGTCAAGTCTTCCCATGGCCGACGACCTTGGTGAAAAAACGGAAGACGCGACGCCTCGACGTCGCCAGGAGGCGCGCAAGTCGGGGAACGTCGCGCGCAGCCAGGACTTGTCCGGCGCGCTGATCCTGCTCGGGGCAACCGTGCTTCTGTTTGTGATCCTTATGCCGACGCTTGGGAAGTTCAAAGTGGTGCTCGAGACGCTCTTGGATGGCGACACCTTCGGGAATCCGCTGCACCCGGCCGATGTCAAGTTCGTCGTCGCCTACGCAGGCAACGCTGCGGTGCGCATCGGGGCGCCCATTCTGCTGGTGATGTGGCTGGTCGCCTACATGGCGAACTTCTGGCAGATCGGCTGGCTGTTTGCTCCGGACTCGGTCAAGCCGAGCCTGAGCAAGATCAACCCCATCAGCGGCTTCAAGAAACTTTTCAGCCTGTCGTCGGTGGTCAAGGCGGGATTCGACATTCTCAAGGTCATAGTGGTGGTGTTGGTGGCGGTGTGGACGATCGCTCAGCATCGCAATGAGATTCTGGTGATGCCCTACCTCACCGCGATGCAGTGCCTGCACCAAGCCGGGTGGATGATGCTCGATCTGGCGATGCGCGTGATCGCGGTGCTGATTCTTTTGGGCCTCGCTGACTTTGCCTACCAGCGCTGGAAGCACCAGAAGGACCTCAAGATGACCAAACAGCAGGTGAAGGATGAGATGAAGCAGAGCGAGGGTGATCCGGCGGTCAAGAAGCGCCGTTTTCGCATGCAACAACAAATCGCGATGCAGCGCATCGCCGCCGCCGTTCCCAAGGCCGACGTCGTGGTCACGAACCCCGATCACTACGCCGTTGCCATCCGCTACCACTCCGATGAGATGCACGCGCCGAAGGTTGTCGCAAAGGGCGCTGACATTCTGGCCCTCCGTATTCGCCAGATCGCGCTGCTTCGAGGTATTCCCGTGTTAGAGCGTCCGCCCTTGGCCCGCGCGCTCTACCGCCAGGTTGCCGTCGGTCAGCAGATACCGCCGGAGTTCTATAAGACGGTGGCCGAGGTGTTGGCGTTCGTATACGGACTGAATAAGAGCAGGATGGCTGGATGATCGCGATTGTGCCAACTCGGGGCTTTGAGGCGGAGCGAGAGCCTACGACTGGACGCGCGGCGTCGTTGCGAATGTGTCCCGACGCGGACGGAGTCACCGGCTGATGGCCACGCCCCAACCAGCGTTGAACTTGCCCAAACCGTTCTATTGGGTGTCGAAGCATCGCCATCTGCTCGTGCCGATCTCGTTCCTGGCCATGCTGATCGTGTTGGTGGTGCCGCTGCCGCCGGCCGTCATGGACTTGCTGATCTCCGGCAACATGTCACTGGCGGTGGTGGTGCTGCTGACCACGATTTACATGTTGCGCCCTTTGGACTTCAGCGTGTTCCCGTCGTTGTTGCTGGCGACCACGTTGTTTCGGCTGGTGTTGAACATCGCCTCCACGCGGCTGATTCTTTCCGCTGATGCCGCTACGCCTGAAGAAGCCACGGCCGTCGCCGGGCACGTCATCGAGGCGTTCGGCACCTTCGTGGCCGGGGAGTCCGTGATCGTGGGGGTGATCATCTTCATCATCCTGGTGGTGGTGCAGTTCGTCGTCATCACCAAAGGCGCGACGCGCATGGCCGAGGTCGCGGCCCGATTCACCCTCGATGCCTTGCCCGGTAAGCAAATGGCCATCGACGCCGATCTGTCCGCCGGCATGATCGACGAAGCTCAGGCGAGACACCGACGCGACGAGATCATGCGCGAAGCCGATTTCTATGGGGCGATGGATGGCGCCAGTAAGTTCGTTCGGGGCGACGCCATCGCCGGGATCATTATCACGCTGGTGAACATTGTTGGCGGCTTTGCCATCGGGTCGCTCGAAAAGGGCTGGACCATGGCCGAGTCGCTGATGGTGTTCACGAAGCTGACGATCGGCGACGGTCTGGTGAGCCAGTTGCCTTCGTTCGTGATTGCGATCGCGGCGGGATTGATTGTGGCCCGCACCGGTGACAAGGAGAGGATTGGCGATGAGATTCCCCGCCAGTTGACTTCGCAGCCGATCGCCCTTTACCTGATCTCGGGCTTCTCGATTTTGCTGGCCTTCACCCCGCTGCCGACCTGGCCTCTGCTGTCGGCGGCGGTACTGCTCGGTGGGCTGGCCGCCTCGATCGGCCTCATCGACCGGCGGACCAAGGCAGCTGTCGAAGCCGAAGCCCGAGCTGAGGCGGCGAAACTGCCGGCTGATCAGACACCGGTCGAGGACCTGCTGCGCGTGGACACGATGGAGATCGAAGTCGGCTACGGCCTCGTCCAGTTGGTCGACACCGCCCGCGGTGGTGATCTACTCGATCGTATCTCTATGATACGACGACAGTTAGCGGCCGAGATCGGACTCGTGGTCCCGCCGGTGCGGATCCGCGACAATGTGCAACTCCCCGCCAACACCTATCGCGTCAAGCTACGCGGAGCGGTCATCGGCGAGGGGACCGTGCTGCCGAACCTGTTGATGGCCATGGATTCGGGCCTGTCCACCGGCTCACTCGAGGGTATTTCGGCGAAGGAGCCGGCCTTCGGGCTTGATGCCCTGTGGATTGAGCCCCAATTGAAGCAGCGGGCCGAGACCTTGAACTACACCGTCGTCGATCCCACCAGTGTCCTGGCCACCCATCTCACTGAGCTGGTCAAAGACCATGCCGAGGAGCTGCTGACCCGCGAGGAGGTCAACCGCCTTCTCGATCAACTCAAGTCAACCTCCCCCAAGCTTGTCGAAGAGACGGTTCCCAGCGTAATCAAGCCGGGCGAACTGCAAAAAGTGCTGCAGAACCTTTTGCGCGAGCGCGTTCCGATCCGTGACCTGGAGGCGATCATCGAGACGCTCGGAGATTGGGCGGCCCATACCAAAGATATAGATGTTCTGACCGAGTACGTCCGCAACACCTTGCGCCGGACGATATCGAGCCAGCACGCCGAAACCAATGACGAGGGCAAGCAACGGCTGTATTGCGTGACCGTCGATCCGGCCTTGGAGGATCTAATCAACGGATACATCGACCGGGGACCGAGCGGGACGACGATGTCGATCCCGCCGCAGGTCGCCAATCGAATCGCGACGGCGGTTAGCGAGTCGGCCCAGCCGTTGCTTGGGGCGTCCCATCAACTGGTGGTGTTGACGTCGCCGACCGTTCGTGCTCAACTAAAACAGATTCTCGAGCCGCACCTTCCCGGGGTCGTTGTCCTTTCCTACAACGAGGTCGTCAAGGGACTCGACGTCGAGTCGATGGGTTTGATACAATTAGAGGAGCCGGTCGGGGCTCCGGCGGCATAGGATGTCGCGACAACGAAACGAGCGTCAAGGATTGACGCATCGGGCCGATTGCCAGGGAGGGCAGCGCATGGCCGTCAAGACCTATCAGGCATACACCATGAGTGAAGCGTTGGCGGCCGCCAAGCGCGATCTCGGTGTTGATGCGGTTATTCTTGAAACCAGATCATTCAAGCGCGGCGGCTTCCTCGGTCTGGCGAAGAAGACGATCTTCGAGCTGACGGCGGCGGAGGCGGATCGGGCCGAACTGTCATACACGAACGACGCCGCGGGCGCGCTCCGGCCGGTCAAGCGCGCTGCGCGGCAGGCCTATGCGCAAGCCGGTCGACAAGCGTCTTCCGAGGAGACGCGCCGGCCCGAGCCCAAACTCAAGGGTCATCTGCGTACACGCCGGCTCGCCCAGGCGATGGTCGAAGCGCATGATCGCCGCCGGCGTAGTGAGGCGGAATCGCCGATCCCCGCGATTGCCCGTGACCCCAAGTCGTCGACGTCGAAAGACTCGGTGGTGACCGGTGTCGTTGGGCCGTCTCTGTGCGATCAGCCCGAACCGGTTGCGGCTCCAGTCGGCGGCGAGTGTCGGGAAACGGTGACGAGCCCGGACCGCGCGACCAACGCTTGCGATACACTCCAGGGCGCGGGAGGGTCCGCGGGCGATTCGCCGACAATTGTCTGCGAGCCGAAGCCGGTGGCACGACGGTTCATCTTGACGCCGGCGGCGGGGGATCGGCTCTCGGCATCCCGGGGTTCTTTGATCGGCGGCCTGGGCCATCGCCCCGATCGCGAACATCGAGACACGCCCAGACTCTTTGACGAGACAGCCTCTCGCGGTCGAGTCGCGGATGTCTTGGGAAGGGAGTCCGGATCGGAAGCAAGCTCGATGCAGGGCGAGTTGGCGGCGATCAAGCAGATGGTCGGCCAAGTGCTCCAGCACCAGGTCCGGTCGCCGGGACGGTCGATCCCGAGCATGCCCGCCAAGCCCTTTGACCTGTATCTCGCGCTGCTCAGCCAGGATCTGTCCGAAGAGATCGCCG
>JADFGE010000053.1 GCA_022567855.1 Planctomycetota bacterium
GTTTGAAGACGGGAGCGTCACGTTTCGGTGCGGGCAACTTCGGCGGCGGGGCGCCAGCCCCGACGTGATCATCCTTGCCCGGAACCGCACGGATCATTGTTTGATCATCCTTGTTCACAATAGAACTCCTTCATTTGGGCCGAAAAGCCACCATTGCGGCGACTGTCAATGCGCAAACGCCAAGGCTGAAGCAAATCAGCGAGAAGATGTTCAGCCCGGCCGTAAGTGAGGACCACGTGTTGGTCGCGTGGGACTCTTGTCCGGACGTATACACTTCGCCCAAGAGGTCGCGATGTCGGCGCAGAGCGTAGTGGCTGCACAAAAAGGACCACGTCGTCCCGAGCATGGCGAGCGCGAACAACGCCCATGACACCTTCAACACACAGAGGGCGAAGCCCGGTGCGCCAAAGTCCTTGAAGTAGGTCCGCACAAAGTGGTGCTCGACGTCCGCGTACAAGAGCCCGAACGAGGAGAACAGACCCGGCGACGGCGGAATGACGACCCGTTTCATCAGCAGCGCCTGCGCCATGGTGGCGGCGAAGACCGGGCCGTTGCCGCCGAACGCGAAGAGGGTGTACTCCCGCGGGTCCCGGCCGCGTTCGGTCGACACCGCCCGGATGGCGCGCATCATGTTGGAGGCGGCGATCTGGACGGCGCCGTAGGCGGCGTGCTCGAGGGTGAGACCGAGGGGCTTGGCGATGGTCTCCTCGAACCCCGAATGCGCCCTCGTGGCGTTGAGCTTGAGGGCGCCGCCGACCAGATAGGCCGGGTTGATGTAACCGAGGATAAGGGTGGCGTCGGTCACCGTCGGCTCGGTGCCCCCCTGATCGTAACACAGCGGTCCCGGGTCGGCGCCGGCGCTGCGCGGGCCGATCTGCAGGGAGCCGCCGGTATCGATCCACACGATGGAGCCGCCCCCGGCGCCCACCTCGGCGAGATCGATGGCCGGCACCTTCAAGAGATATCCGGCCCCGGTGAGCAGGCGTGACCCCATCATGATGCCGCCGCCGACCGAGTACTCGATGGATCGGGTGACCTGACCGTTCTCCACCAGCGAGGCCTTGGCCGTGGTCCCGCCCATGTCGAAGGTGATGATGTTGTTCAGGCCGATCCTGTCGGCGAAAGCCTGGGCGCCGATCACGCCGCCGGCCGGCCCGGATTCGATGATATGCATCGGCAGCCGCGTCGCCGTCTCGACCGTGGTGAGGCCACCGTTGGATTGCATCAAGAGAAGCGGCGCGCCGACGCCGGCGCCGTCGAGGTCGCGGCGCAGCGACGTAAGGTAGCGGGCCACGACGGGCATCACGTAGGTGTTGATCACCGTGGTCGAGGTGCGGCCGTACTCGCGAATCTCGGGCAACACCTCGAAACTGATGCACAGGGGCAGGTCGGGGGCGCGGGCCTCGACGACCTCCTTGATCATCATCTCGTGGACCGGGTTGGCGAACGAGTTGAGCAGGCAGACGGCAATCGCCTCGACGCCTTCGGCGAGCAGCTTGTCGACGGCCCGTTCGGCGTCCGCCACCTCCAGCGGCTTCTGCACCTCGCCGCGCGTGTTCACACGCTCGTCGACGACGGTGCGCAGGTAGCGTTCCACAAGCGGCGGCGGCTTTTCCCAGGTCAGGTCGTAGAGCCGCGGCATGCGCAACGTCCGGATCTCGAGGATGTCGCGAAAGCCCTTGGTGGTGATCAGCCCCGTCCGCGCCCCTTTGTGCTCCAGGATGGCGTTGGCGGCGATCGTGGTGCCGTGCCGGATCTCCTGAACGTCGTCAGCCGCAAGCCCGGTGTCGGCAAACACCTGGTCGATGCCGGCGATGATCGCCCGCGCGTAATCGTCGACGCTCGAGGGAACCTTCTTGGTATGAATGCGCCCGTCGGCACCGAGAAAGACGATGTCGGTGAAGGTCCCGCCGATATCCACGCCGACCCGGAATCCAGTCATCTCAGGAGCCCTCTTCCCGATTCAGTCGTCGATCCATGCGGCCCGAGTGCGGGTCATGTCGCCGCCGCGGTCGGTTTGGGCAATCTCGATCCCGGCGCCGGCCAACTGCTCGTCCGTAGCCACCAGATGCCTGCGAGCTGTCTTGCGCCGACTGATGGTGATGACCGGCGGACGGTGCTCGACCAACACCAAATACCCCAACGACGCGCCCCGGGACCGAGCCTCGATCACCTCCTGCTGCAGCCTCTTTTGGAGCGCCAACGCCTCGGCATACGGCATCCGACCGAGGTCCCGGACCGTGACGTCGATTCCAGTCATTTGTTGCGATTCAACCGTGGTCATGGACCTTCACCGTCGACTGCGAATAATCTCCGGAGCGCCGGGGTGCCGAGGGGCTCCGGCCCAGGGCGCTTGTCGGATGACAACGCCGCCGGGATGAAGGATCATAGCGCCGATGCCGAATATTCATTCCACCGCGATTCTGGAAGGCGAGGTCACTTTGGCCGACGACGTTCAGATCGGCCCCCACTGCGTGCTCGCGGGGCCAATCACCATCGGCCCCGGCACGCGGCTCATCGGCAACGTCTATCTTCAGGGGCCGTTGACCCTCGGGTCGAACAACACGATCTATCCGTTCGCGTGCTTGGGATTCGCGCCGCAGCACGCGCAGTTCGACCCCCAAACGCCGGGCAAGGGTCTGGTGATCGGCGACGACAATGTTTTGCGAGAACACGTGACGATCCATCGCGCGTTCACCGACGCCGGGCCGACGCGCATCGGCGACCGGAACGTATTCATGGCCGCAAGTCACGCCGGCCACGATTGCAATATCGGCAGCGACTGCACCTTCGCCAATGGCGCCCTGTTAGGCGGTCATGTGACCGTGGAGGATCGGGTCGTGGTGGGCGGGGGCACATTGGTGCACCAATTCTGCCGGCTTGGTCAGATCGCGATGCTCTCCGGCGGGATGGGGACGAAGGCCGATGTTCCGCCGTTCTTCATGCTCACCGGCGTCAACATCTGCGGCGCCGTCAACATGATCGGGCTTCGCCGCATCGGCATGCCCCGCGATCAAATTGAGGACGTGCGCTGGGCGTACAAGACGATGTACCGGCGGGGCCGGTCGCCTCGGGATGCGCTGATCGAACTCAAGAAGCGCCGCGAGCGACCGATCATCGCCGACTACATCGCGTTCATCGAATCGTCGGAACGCGGCTACTGTCCCGCCCACGGAAAGGCGGTATTGGGAACCGCCTAGCGCCGTCCACGACCGGCCCTTGAGTCACAAAGTCCACCCAGGAGCTACGAATGTCACTGTCATTGAGCGTGCTTGGCAGCGGGTCGGGCGGGAACTGCTCACTCGTCGTCCTTCACGACCCGGCCGAACCAAGGATCATTCTCATCGACGCCGGCCTGTCACCGCAAGAGACGGCCAATCGGCTGGGACCGCTGGGCTACCGCCTCACGCAGATCAGCGACATTCTCCTAACCCACACGGATCACGATCATCTTCATCGCGGCTGGGCCAAATCCAAGCGGCGCGGAGACTTCATCTGGCGAGTCAGCCGGCGGCACCTGGCCGAGGCCGTAGCCGCGGGGATACCGGCCCGCTGCCTGGCACCCTTCGACGAGCGATTTCGGTTGGGCGAACGCACGTCTATCGAGGCGATTGCGTTGCCTCACGATGATCTGGCCACGATGGGGTTGCTGATCGGTCACGGCGACGTTCGCCTGGGTTATGCCACCGATCTCGGGCGGGTGCCTCCATCATTGCTGCAAGCATTTACAGATCTCGACGCGCTCGCCATCGAATCGAATTACGACCGCCGGATGCAGCAGGCGAGCGATCGCCCTGATTTCCTGAAGCAGCGCATCATGGGGGGTTTGGGGCATTTATCGAACGAGCAATCACTCGACGCAGTCCTGACGATGGCGCGAAGCGGATCGTTGCAGCACGTCGTCCTGCTACATCTGTCGCGTCACTGCAATGATCCTCAGCTCGTCCAGCAACTCTACGCAAAGCAAGCGCCGCATCTGCTGGGTCGTCTGACGATTTCCAATCAATATGCGGCCACGCCGATGCTGCACGTGACGGGTCAGGCGGGATCGGCGGACCATCCTGAGCGAGCCGGTCGGCAGTTGAATTTCCTAGAGACGCGTCAGGCGTAGCGTCGGCGAAGTCCCTTCTCAGAGCGCCAACGGGACGAGCGAATCCGCCCGTTGCAGTAGGCGACCGGTGGGCATACCCTTGGCGCTGGGATGAGCGAGAGAATCCATCATGAATGCGGCCTGGCTTTGGTGCGGCTGCGCCAACCGCTGTCCTATTACCGCCAGCGGTACGGCGACCCCGCCTGGGGTTTGCGCAAACTGTACCTGTTGATGGAAAAGCAACACAATCGAGGCCAGGACGGGGCCGGCGTCGCTGTGGTCAAGTTCGACATGCCCGCCGGCGCCGAGTACATCAAGCGCATCCGATCGGACAAGCACAACGCCATCGAGCGGATCTTCGACACCATCATGAGCGACGTCAACCGGCTGAGCGCCACGCGGCTTCAAACGCTGGGCGACCTGGAGTTGAAACGACGCTGCGCGTTCTTAGGCGAGGTTCTCATTGGGCATCTGCGCTACGGCACACATTCGGGCCACTCCGTGGCCAACTGTCATCCATTTATCCGTCGAAACAACACCGCCAGCCGCAACCTCGCCCTGGCCGGCAATTTCAACATGACCAACTCCAAGGAGCTGTTCGATCAACTGGTGGAATGGGGCCTGAACCCCGTCGGCGACTCTGATACCCAGGTGATTCTGGAGCGCCTCGGGTATTGCCTGGACCGCGAGCACGAGCAGCTTCGATCGACGATGGGTCCGGGGTCGCTCCCGGGGCTGGAAGATCGAGCCCTGGCCAAGGAGGTTTCCCTCCAGATCGACCTCGTACGGATATTTCGCAAGGCGTCGGAGAACTGGGACGGGGGCTATACGCTGGTCGGACTCCTGGGCAACGGTGACGCGTTCGCATGCCGGGATCCGGCCGGAATCCGCCCCGGGTTCTACTACCTGGACGATGAAGTTGTCGCCGTCGCCTCGGAGCGAGCGGCCTTGGCCAGCGTCTTCGATGTCGACGCGGATCAGGTTGAACCGATCGGGCCCGGATCCGTGCTCGTTATCAAACGTAACGGCAGCATCGACCATACGCAGTTCACCGATCTCTTACCGGAGCGTCAGTGCTCATTCGAGCGGATCTACTTCAGCCGCGGCAACGATCCTGAGATTTACCAGGAGCGTAAGGCGTTGGGCCGGTATTTAGCGCCCCGCGTGCTCGAGGCGATGGATGGAGACCTCGGGCATGCCGTCTTCAGCTATATCCCCAACACGGCCGACGCCGCCTACCGGGGGTTGGTCGAAGGACTCGATCGCCTGACGCAAAGCCGGCGGATCGACGAGCTGTGGTCTCGCATTGAAGCTGGAAACGCCAGCCGGTCAGATGTGGAGCGGCTCTGTAACGGGCGACTTCGAACGGAGCGCGTCGCCCACAAGGATCAGCGACTTCGCACGTTCATCACGCATGACGCCGCGCGGCGCGATCTGGTGGCGCACATCTACGACGTCACGCAAGGCATCGTCAAAAGCGATGACACCTTGGTCGTGGTTGACGACTCTATCGTGCGGGGAACTACGCTGCGTGAATCGATTATCACGATGCTGACTCGGCTCGGTCCGAAGCGGATCATCATCGTGAGTTCCGCCCCGCCCATCATGTATCCCGATTGCTACGGGATCGATATGAGCCAGCTCGGCCGTTTCATTGCCTTCGAAGCCGCGGTGTCGTTGCTGCAGGAGCATGGTAAGGAGCAGCTCCTTGATGAGGTGCAGGACCGCTGCGAAGCCCAAGCCGAGTTTCCGCCGCACAAGATGGTCAATCACATCGGGGCCATCTACGACTGCTTCACCCTCGAACAGCTATCGGGGAAGATAGCGCAGCTCGTGCGCCCACCGTCGTTGCGCTGGAGCGGCGACGTGCAGATCATCTACCAAACGGTCCAGGGGCTGCGATCGGCCATTCCCAACCACCGCGGCGACTGGTATTTTACCGGGGAGTATCCCACCCCCGGGGGATACCGGGTCCTGAACACCTCGTATCTGAACTGGCGCGCCGCCTGCGACGCCCGAGCCTACTGAAAGGCTCGTCGTGGGCGGGCCCGACGCGGCTGGCGGACGCTACTCAGCCTCAACTTGACTCACGAACGGTCCGATTATCGGTGACGGGTGCGGCCATCGCGGTACGTAGGCCGAGCAACCGCGGATCGGACACGGCCGTCCGACTCCGACCGCCTTGCGGTCGCATCCCATGAGCGGATCTCGAGGGCGTTGGTTTCATGGCACGACTCCTCAGGTCGATCCTTGGCAGAGTTCGTCGACGGTCATCGGTCGAAACGTCAAGCGTCGATCAGCCACGGCCACCGCAGCACGAACGGCAACTCGCGCGCACGTTGGCTGAGGGCATCGATCGAGCGATGAACGCCCGGCTGTGGGACCACGCCGAGCGGCTTGCCGACGCGGCCGGACGCTTAGCGCCCGACTGCACCCGGCTGTCGGAGCAGTTGGCGCGGTTGCGACTGACCCGGGGTGACGCTGAGACCGCTCTTCGGATCGTCGATGGCTGCCGCACGATGCCGGCGTCGCTTCGGTTGCTACGTGCGGTATGTCTCTGGCTGGTCGGTGAGAGAATTGAAGCGCATCTGGATCTGCATCGCTGGTCGGCCAAAGCCGCGGCCCCCCTCGACGCCCGCCTGCTACTTGCGCTGATCGAACTGCAACTGGGCGACGTGGATCGATCGATCGAGGCCCTCCAGCGGAATCTGCGACATCTCGAAGACCCGCGCACACTCGAGGCGCTGATCTTGGTTCATCTGCTGAATGATCGCCCCGATCAGGCCGAGGCATGGGCCCAACGATTGCGATGCCGACGTCACCTGGGTGATGTGGCACCCGAGGCCGATCCGCTGCTGCGGTCCCTGGGGATGCCCGGCCTGCCCGACGAGGCCGAACCGACGGAGGAAGATGTCGCCAACCTGGCCATGGAATTGATCTGCTTCGAACCGGCGATTGACGTGTTGGTGGCTGCGCAACACAGCCAGCTTCACCTGCCCACGGTCCGGCTTCTGGCCCCGGCCATCGCCCAAGCCCTGCCGGATCTAAACGACGCGTCGGCGGGGATGCACGCGCTGGCTAAGCTGTCGCTGCTGCAGGGTCAACGGCAAGAGGCCAGGCGATGGGCCGAGCGCGGCTTGGCCCAGAACCCCATGTCCGCTCCGCTGGCCATCATGCTCCGTGAGCTGTCGCAGGCCGATCCGCAGACCCCGGCTGAGCTGTGTGCCGACGGCGCAGGCCTCTCACCCCAGGAAAAGGCTGCATGAGCCGCCGACGTTGTGTCAATCCCGACCGCGCGATCGCCGCACGACACGCGGCCGCACGTCAACTGCGCGAAGCGCGGCGGGCCGTCGGTGACGACAGCGCCGAAGCGGTGGACTGGGCCTTCTCCCAACTGCCCGACAGTCTCGGGGCCCGACGAATGAAGATTCAACAGCTCGTGGATCAGGGTGACCTGGAATCGGCGTCGGTCCTGGTTGCGCAAGGCTTGCTCCAACGACCAACGGATCCGTCGCTGACGCTCTGGCGGGCCCGGATTCTGTACCGGAGGGAAGAGTTCGAGCAATGCGCACGGGAGCTGCGGCTCGTCCTCGCCCGTCGGCCACATCATTTCGCCACCCTTGGACTGGCCGGTCTCGCCGCCCATCGGCTCAACGCCCCCGTGCGGGCCGCTTCCTTTTTCGCCCGGGCCGAGGCGCGGCGCCCTGGCGATGTTCCCACCCTGCATTTGCTCGTGGACGCTTGGATCGACGCAGGTCGGCTCGATAAAGCCGGCCGCGTCCTGTCTCGGATTGACTCGCCTCCAGCACGCTTGTCCGCGAAATACCTGCGGGCCCAAGGCCGGCTGTTGGAAGCGGCCGAGGCGCTCGAGACCGCGCTTGGCCGGGGCCGCAGCGACGAGGATGAAGCTGTGCTGTGCGATCTGATCACGATCCTCGAGGAGAGCGGCAATATGGCTCGGTTGCGGCGCGTCCTGGAACGCATCGACGTTCGGCAGCCGGCGGCGCTGGCGCGAGCCGGCCTCGCGTGGCTGTGGTTGGGGGAGTTCCGCACGGCGGCGGTCCGCACGGCGAGATTGGCCCGCGTGCCGGCATCGCGCTCCATGGGACTGCTCGTGTTGCTCGTCGCCTCGGCGATGTTGCAACGACCAACGCTGGTGGAGCGAGCGCTGGGTCGGCTCCGTCGAATCGACGACGCGATTGATCCCGATGTCGTTGGAGCCGAGCCCCGAGCCGATGCCGTTGACGTGGAGGACTTCGGTATCGAGTTCGGGGATCTCCATCCAGAGCGTGCCGGCGTCGGCGTCCCAATAGAGTGGGTAGAAGCCGTCGAGCCGCTGCATGCCGTTGGTCTTGTCGGAGATGGAGGGGAGATCCTCCAGGTCGTCACCGCGTCGTTGAGCGTCTATTGGCGCCGGGAGCACGAGAACGAAAGCGATCACGGCCAGGACCACCATTCGTTGTCCGAGGGCGTACCAGTTGCAACCTTGCGGACCCGAACGATCACTACGAAGCATGCTATCCTCCTTGAGGGAGACTCGCGTGTGAGGGGGCGGGGGCTGATACAAGATCGAGAAGATGGCACAAAGGGACGGCACCGCGACAGACCAACCACAAGCGCGGTTTGTTCTTAGTGACTGGCCCGTCTCAAGGTGTCGTCGAATGTTACCAGTTCAACGTCCAGCTCCTGAGCAAGCCACAGGTACGCGGCGTCGTAAGCGGTCAACCTCTCTCGGCGAGCGAGGGCTACGGACTCAGGGATTGGAACCTCGAACTCACGGAGGTTCATGCGGGGGTAAAGCGCGAGAGCCTCGAGCAGTGGCCGTTGTTTGTGGGGGTATGTTGCGAGCTTCTTCAGGCAGACGCTGCCGATCTCGTAGCGCAACAACGTAGGCGCGGCGAGGTCGCAGTCGTCCAGGAGTGCAGCGGCTTCTTCAGCCCTGGGCTCGGCGAACAGGATCGCGGCGAGCGCCGAGGCATCGACGACCTTGAGCCTATCTGGCATCCCGATCGGCCCGAACGATCTCGGTTGCCTCGTCGGCCGTCGACAATCCAAACCTTGCGACGCGCTCCCGAACCTGAAGGGCCGTCAACCGGTGCTCCGGTGCCAAGGCGTCCTCCAGGATCGCCATCATTTGGCCCTGCATCGACCGATGGTTCCTAGCCGCCTCGGCCCGCAGTCGCTCGGCCAACGCGTCGGGCACGTTCTTGATGGACAGGTTCAGTGGCATCGATATGCCTCCATATAGAATCCATAATAGATTATTATTACCTCCAATATGGCTTCACAATAACCGAACGGTCAAGTCTTCGGTCAGGGCGTCACGCGGCGGGAACGCCCGGCCGTCGCATTTCTTGGCTCATAGGTCGTGGCTCGTAGCCCAAGTCAGAATCCCCGAACCAATTCGCGCATGCGCCGCTTGGTGGCCCCGTCGGGCAGGCGCCCCAACCCCGCTCGGATGTTGTCTTCCATGTGGGATGGGTTCGTCGTCTCGGTGAGACAACAGGTGACCGCGGGGTGTGCCAGAATGTATTTGACGGAGAATTGCGCCCAGCTCGCGCAGTCGAACTCCGCGGCCCATTCGGGCAACTCGCGTCCGCCGACCCGCCCGAAGTAGCTCCCGTTCATGAACGGTCGGTTGGTCAACACGGCGATTCCGCGATCCCGGGCGAGCGGCAGCAGCCGATCTTCCGCGCGTGTTTCCATTACCGAGTAATTCAGGTGCACGAAATCCGGCGTTTCGCGCCGCATGAACGACTCGAGCCGTTCGTGTAGTGCGTCAGTGGAAACCGTGACGCCGATGTAGCGCGCCTCACCGGTCTCTTTCCATTCGCGCAGGTTGGGCCACTGAGTTGCCAGATCGGCGAGGCTCTCGATCTGGATCAGATCCATCGTGCGTCGTCCGAAGAGCCGTTGCGTCTGACGCATCTGCGCGATGCCGGCATCCTTGCCGGTGGCATTGATCTTGGTCGCGAGAAAGATCTGGTCGTGGATGTCGAGTTCGTTCATGAGTCGCCCGAACTCGGCGTCAATGTCGACAGTGCGCGGCGCGGAATCGACCACGCGACCGCCACGCGCGACGAGCATTCGCATCACCGAGGCGAGGGGCTCGGGGCCGTCGGTGAGTATTCCGAGGACGGGCTTCGTCGAGCCCAGCCCTACTATAGGAAGCGTTTCGCCGCTCGACGGTATCGGCCCGGACGATCTCCATCTAAAGGCGCTGCTGGAGCGGATCACGGACGAAACCAAAGAAGTGATTATCGCCACGAATCCCAGTGTCGAAGGTGAGGCGACGGCGATATATATTTCCAAAGCGCTCAAGCCGCTCAAGGTAAAAGTTACGCGCATCGCCCGCGGTATTCCGGTTGGCGCCGCTTTGGAATACGCCGATGTCATGACACTCTCGCGAGCGCTCGAAGGCCGTCGCGAATTCTAAATCGGTCTGTTTCAAACACTACATACAGCGCACATGAAGCTTACAAAATAGTCACGCCCGTGATTGAGCAAACACATCACCCAGAAAATACTTCGGGGGCGAATTCCACCTGGGTCTGGCTGGTAATCCTGGCTTTACCAGTGGCTCTGCGTTTTGCGCTATCTGTGATTGATACGTATTGGTGGGGATTGAATCACCTGGCGTTCGCGCCAACATATTATGTCATCATCCTCGCGGCGCTTACCGCCCTGGCGCTGGGCTGGATCGTTTTTCGGCCTCTGCATTCACAACATACGACGCGCATAGACCAGATCTGTAATTTTTGGGTTTCAAATCGCGGCGCGGCGCTGGCCGCGGAGACGAGCGCGACCAGCAGGAACGCGGCCGGACGCTGGCCGAGGACCGTTCGCGCCTTGAAATTTGCCTGGAACGACTACACGACGCGGACCGCAACGTTTTGTGCGCTGAGTCGGAAGTCGCCGAATTGTATCTGCGCAAGGAATCGTTCGCGGCCGAAGCGGTCGGCCAGGTCGAACAGCGCGAAAGTTGGCGCGAGCGCAAAGCTCAGTTTGCCGGCGACGTGCAGCGGCTGCGCGCCAAAATCCGCAAGCTCGAAACGAAACTGCACGCCAAGGACCTGGCCGCCGGCGAAGTGCGCTACGAGCGCACCACGCTGGCCGATCGATTGCGCGAGGATTATGGAATCGAGCTGGCCGATCTG
>JADFGE010000054.1 GCA_022567855.1 Planctomycetota bacterium
TGGGATCGCCAGGTCGAGGATCCCCTCTTCGCGCATGGTTGACGGGTGGAACTCGATGAAGCCGATGCCGATGGCAGCGAAGTAGCTCATCACGATGCCGGCCATCAGTCCGAGGAAGACCGCCACGCCTCCCATGTACGCCACAGGTCGCCGATGCACCTTGCGATCGTGGGTCGGGTGGTCGATGATGCCGTTGGCGAGCGCGAGGCGGCGCATGAGCGGCGTGGCCAGCAGCGTGACGACGAATGCGGTGACGAGAACGGCGACATAGCCCGGCGTGACGCTCAGAAACGTTGCATCGGCGGCGAGCGACGCCTGCGCCACGCGCTCGATACCTGCGGAAACGACTGCATCGTGCCCGTCGGCGACGGAGACGGGCAGGATCACGGCTGGTTCCCCGGTGCGGCGTCGCGGATGTGCGCCGCCAGATCGAGGATCGTTTCCGCGAGCGGGATCCTGGGCTGAAACTCGATGGCGTCGCGGATCCGGGAGAGATCCGGCTGGCGTTGCATGAGGTCTTCGAACCCGGATTTATAGGCGGATTCGTACGGGATGAACCGCTTGCCCGACGCCGAGCCGGTCACCTCGATCACGAGGTCCGCCAGCGCGCTGATTGAGATGGGCTGGTCGCTGCCGAGGTTGAAGACCCGGCCCCGGCAGCGCGATTCGCTCACCATCATCGGCAGCGTGCGTGCGACGTCGCGCACGTCGCAGAAGCACCCCGTCTGTTCGCCGTCGCCGAAGAGCCCGATCGGCTCGCGCTCGATCTTCTTGAACGCCGCGAGATATGCAGAGCGTGATTGGTCCCCCACAACCTGCAGCACGCGATCCTGAACCTGATTGTGCCACTGTGACTGATCGACCCGGGCCAGACTGGGCCAAAAGGGACGGTCCTCGCCGAACCGCCAGTTGTAGTCGTCCGCAAAACCCTGCTTCAGTTGCGGATCGGTGTACATCCCCGCCCAAACCGCACACAACACGACCAGCCCGCCGCCGGCCGCAACGCTCCGAACGTAGAACCTTCGCCGAGCGCTGCGCAGCAACCGAAGCGCATCGGGATTGTTCACCTTTCGAACGATCACGGTCGCAAGGTGCACGATGATGAACGCCAACATGGCGAGGCCGGTGATCAAGTGAACAAGGTCCCAGGTGTAGCTCATTCGCGGGCCGACCAGGCCCTGCCACGTCACGACGAACCCACTGACGACACAGGCGAGGATCATCGCCGCGGATATGTACCCCAGCAGTTGATAGTGACTGAGCTTGCCCCTGCGGCGCACCCGCCAGTGCCTGATCACGTACCACGTCACCGGAACCAGCATCGCCAGGCCGACCACCGTATGTACAAGGACGTTGAATTGGCTGAACGCGTTGAACGGTACGAGGTAAATCACCAGGCCGCTGATCGAGAGAAACAGCAGCAGACCTCCGGTGATCGCGGCCAGGTGAGATCGCCATTCAGCCGCGGCGTTCACCCGAGCTCCGGTCTCGGACACGATGTTGTTGAGTTGATTTCCGCTGGACATTGTCCGCCTGCTCCTGATCCGGGCTCGTTCACTCGCGTCGCGACTGCACAAGCCCGCCTTCCCCCGCTCGTTGAAGGCGCCGAACCGATGGTTGATCGGTCCACCGGCGCCTTGGGCGGTCCGCCCTCCTACGCGATAACCAGATCAATATATCATAATATAGCCTCCAGGGTCATAAGCACAAGCCCCCTTTTGCCAAATCTTTTCTGCTTTTTTGCATGCCTGGAGCCCCCAGTAATACGAATCCCAAATAATTCTCGTGCGTTTCGCGGGTGCCATGCTTCATTCCCGACGCGTCGGGATGAAGCATGCTTTGCCCTATCGGGTCAAAGCATGGCACCCGCCTTTGGATCAATTGCGATTCGTATAGCCCCTCGCGATCACAGGGTCAGCCGGTGAATCCCCACCTGGGCATCACCGCCGGCTGCACCGCTGCGGCGCTCACTGAAGGCGACCCGCCGTGTCGCAGATCCGCCGTGATGTGCCACATCCCCGGTCCTTCTCCGCGGGTTACCACCCTCGGCTACTACGCCTCATCACGCCTTTCTTCTCGACATCTTCTCCCCGTCACGAGTCGCAGTTGGCGACAATATCGAAGCCGGTGACGTAGCGGATGTCGTTTTCGCTTCCGATGTTGGACCATCGAAATCGACGCTGGTCGAGCAGGTTGCCGTCGCGGTCCAACTGGAGCAGGCCGAAGCTCAAGTCGCTGTCGTAGCGACCATCGATCGTCGTATAGATAAACTCGTTCGTCACGGCAATGCCTCGACACCAATTCTTCTGGACTCCATCCAGCCGAACACAGTCGACCTGGAGGTCATAACGGAATCGTGTCGAATCGAATTCCTTCGGTTGCGATGCAATGAGAATCTTCCCATCGATGCTGGTCAGATAGAATTTGCCATCGACATAATCTCCGTCGTGAACACACGTGGGCGTACGGTAATTCAACGTGCGGAGGCTGGCGTGATCTTCGCCCGGCCGAACGACGATCAGCGCGCCGAGGTTGCGCGAGGTGAGATAAATATCCTGCCCGATCGTTTGCACGCTATTGATGTGAAACAATCCCGTCGGGCCGGACCAAGGTTTGTCAGCGAAGCGCCAATCGATTGTCTCATCAATGTTATCGCGCGAGATGCGAAGCGTTTGATCGATGGTGAATCGATCGATGACATTGCCTTGATGGTCGATGATCACCACCATGTCCATGAAGGGCATAGCGAAGATGATGCGCTGTTCATCGGCGCAGAAGCGATGGATGTAGCAGGAATATCGGTTGGTGATAAAGCTCTCGACGCGCTTGGATTGAGCGTCGAGCGTATAGATGCCGTTCCACGATCCGGCCAGGAGTTTGCCGTTCACGGGAACAAGTCCGGTGAATCCGAACCGAGGTCGGCGCTGAAGCGCGCGGGTCGTTCGCGGCAACTCACCGAGAATGGGGTAGGGCAGTTCGTCGAAATCGCTGGGCGTGATGGGAAAGCGAACGCGGAGGGTTTGTTCGGCGTTTCCGCGGATCGACCAAAGAGCGGGATGTTCAGCCTGATGGTCGACGGCAATCTCATCGTGAAAGCCGTGTACAAACGACACGCAGATTTCGTGACTCAGACCGATGGTCATTGCCCACTCATTCCTGCGCCGACGCCGGTGAGCGCATTGTGCTGCGTGAGGGGGTTCTCAAACGGATCATCCAACAGAACACCGCGACAGATGGCATTCAAAGAACGATCGGCGCCGGGTGCAAGATCGCTCCAGTCATCGAGGCATAGTTGGGCGACGTTGAAGTCGTTGCTTTGGAAATGGTTGATGGGGATATCGTTGCGGAAAAACAATGCATAGGCGTAACGCCGGGCAACCTCGGTTGCTGGTACAGGAACGTGTTCTCCAGAAAGGATCGCTTCAAGCAGCGCGCCGTACTCGCTGGGCGTGTGGACTTCGGTTGCGATGCCGCGACCTGCATGCCAACCACCGCCGGCAAGGATGACCGGCTTCCCTATCGCCGCTGCTTCAACCGTGACGGTGGACGTGTAGGTCAACACGATGTCGGCAAGTTGGGCGACGCTACGAGCGGTTACGTCTGCATCTGGCGCGATAAGATGGACGTTCGGTGGTAGGGGGTCATACCGGCGGCGCACCACATGATCGATGGGGTCCCGCGCCTGTCGATGATGTTCACTGGGATGGGATTTGATGATCAGATGATGCTCGCTCTCGCGCGCAAGCACGGCGATGGTCGCCTCGATCCATTGGACGGCGGTGGCAAAGGCGGCGGTGGACGACTTGGTCTTGCCCGCATCGAACCCAACATTGGGAAACATTGCCAGCACGAGGCCGGGCGATTCGTCAGACAAACCGACGATTCGTCTTACTTCCATTTCGTCAGCGATGTTTAGTCGCCATTGCTCATCACGCCATTCATAGGGCACCTTAGCGCGACGAGTGAGATAGGCATCAAGCTCGGCCTCCTGCGCGCTCGTCAATGCTTCATCTCGCCATCGTTTCCAGCCGCCCATGAGCGACGGCTCGTTCGGCGGACGATCAACGATGAATCGCACGCTCGACCCACGAAGGCCGGTGTTGGTCACGTCGACCGGGATCCCCGTCTGGTTGGCAATCGCGCGCATGATCCCCCAGTCGATTTTCTTGCCATCATCCATGAGAACCTTGTCGATGCGCAATTCATCCAGTGCACGGCGACTGATCTCAGTCATGTACAACGCTGCCAGCAAGAAGGCTCGCGCCTGGGCCGCTATCGTCGGCTCATTGAGATCGATGCTTCCGATTTTGAAAAAGGATTCGAGTGAGCGCTCGATGTGGTGACCAAGGGCGATGCCATCGTGTTCGACCGAAAGTATCTCATCGTCTTGTACATTCGATGCGAGGCGCTGATGCTCGTCCTTCACATCAGCTGAAATGAACTCGCTATACCAGCGGTGAGGCAGGTTCATGGCTTCCGCAAAACGAGGGGAATTGCGATGGCACCATCGCGTGCACGCGCTTTCAGCGTGATCGACTTTGCGCAGCGTACAGGCCGGGAGCAGCGCATCGCACATCAGCGCTGTGACGGATGCGCCTCGGATGCGCAGCGCCTGCGCGATGAATCCGAGCAACGCGAAATGGCGCTCGCCGCCGGTGAGACCCGGGATCAGAATACGCTTGTATTTGCTCCCGTCTAGAGGCTCGATCGGCAGCTCGCCGTGGCAGATTTGCTCAAGGCGGGCCGTGAACGTCGGGCCCTTGAGAATCGATAGCGGCTGATCGGCTCGCGTTGGCCTCGACACGGGCTCATCCATCCGCACAGACCTTGGTCTCATCACGTCCATGTGATACGTCGAGTAGGAAGAATCAGCATGCCTGAACTGGATGCTGCTTGGAGCAGACTATACCAGCGAACGCGTTTGCCTCAACCGGTCCTCATTCAATCGCGGCGATTCCACCGTTCCTTCCGCAACCATTATCCACGAAACGGCGACTGGCAGCCCGCCTCACAAGCTGCGCTCGCCCAAAGCCTGCTTCCGGCACAGTGCATCAATTCAAGCGTCAATGCATAACGTCTTCCGGAACATCCGCATGACTCGATCAACGGCCTCCTGAGTGACATGTTCCTTGCCATCACTCTCATTCTGTCCAGCAAGCGCTATGGGTCGTCCCCGGCCGTGGAATTGGTCGCCAGCGCTACGCGGATTCGTTCGAGCACCTCTCGCAGCGCACGCGTGTAGGTCAGATCACGTCGAACGATCTCAGCAAACTCAGCTTGCAGTTCAAAGCGGAGGACGTCGTCGTCCAGGAGCGTTTCGGCCAGTGTGGCCAGTTCCTCCGCGTCACGAAAGACCACGCGGTCCAGCGAGGGGAAGGTGCGCAGGGTGGCGGAAGCGGCCTCGGCCGGTGGGCGGCACCGCCGATACTCCTCCAGGCTTCGATGAGAGAAGTCGGGCGGTATGAATCGCCCCAACACGAGACAGCCGCTGGCCAGCGCCTCGTATGTTCGCTGATGACTATACCCCCCAGGGATCGTTTGGACGGAAAGCTTCGAGCCGCGGTAGGCTCGTCGAAGGGCTTCGCCGTGTTCGATCGGGCCGGCCGCGTACGCGCAGAGGACCGGGTCGCGCGACCAACCTCGTCCATAGAGCTTGAAAACTCTGCCGGTCTGGGCCGCCCATTGGGCGATCCACAGCAACGTCTCGCGCCGGAACCGCAGGTCGAAAAGGCGATACAAGTAGAAATTGGCGATCTTCTCCAGATCGTCGTTCGTCAGCGAAAGTTCCATCTCCTTGGCAAGTCGCGCAATGTATGGCTTGCAGCGATGCAGTTCGAGGTGTTGGTCGCTGCGACTCATTGCTTCCACCTCGTCATCGATTCGATCAAGCATTGGATGCAATTGCTTGGGAGTCGACGATCGCCACTTGGCGCGATGCTCATCGAACGTGTCGTGCAGATGACCGACGTACATCATGTCTGCTGCGTAAACCGACTTTTCTGCGGGATCGACGGGGCCGTCGTGGAACGTTCGCGTTGATACCGGAAACGGCGCCGGGAAGAAGCGCGACTCCGGGTAGCCAAACTCTCTCGTGCAGCGCTTCGAGTAGTAGCCGCAGACGAAGTCCAACGGCCCCAGCGACGTGCCGGTCTTCTTCGACAGCACAAGGTCCGTGGGATCCTGAACCCAGGTGAGCACCGGCACGTTGCCCAACGAAAGCGCTCGCTCACTTCGGAAGTGATTGATCATGATCACCAAAGCGGGATCGGCATCATAGATGGCCCGACTCGTGGTCAGCGTCGTGTGCGTCCGATGATCAGCCGTCTCTATTATCAGATCGAACTCGTACCCGAGTTCCGCCAGGGCGTGACCAATGTCCCGCATCGAATACTGAAGCATTGTCGTGAATCGCGAGGTGAAGCCGAGGATGCGAGCGCCCGGCTCCAGACGCCGGGACCAATACGCGGCATCACGTTCACGCCCGCGTTGTTCATGGAGGTTTGCAAGCTCACGAAAGGCCTCGTTGCGACGGGTCGTCACCCGTTGTCCTATCTGTTGGACCTGCTCACCAAGCTGTGGGGCCCAGCTCGCGCACAAATGAACTTCCGGAACCGCGATATCTTCATTGTCTTGGAAAAAACGTTCGTAGGTTTCCAACGCATCAGGGCCCACGAAGAAGTACAAACGCTCGTCGCCCAACACTGCGGTGCGATCGGCCACATGAAGCCAGGCCGCCAAACGCCCAACGTCAGGGTCGACAACAAACAGGGGCGCGCTTTCGGCCCCTTCGTCTGGCTGCGTCGCACCATAGGCTCGGTCGATGAGCTGGTTCAACGCGATTCCGACGACGACCGCCGCCGGCCCGCCCGCCGCCAACGGAAGCTCCAGCCCAGCCACCGCCGCGTGATCGAGCAAGCCGGGCAACCACGAACGAAGTTTCCCCGTGGCTCGGGTGGAAACGTGGTATTGACCATCGAGCGTCTGAAACAGATCGACCCGGCGTCTTGACTCGTGTAGCGCCGAGACACGTTCCGCCAGTTGTGGATGATGCTCGGCCAGGGCCTTGCGGTTCGCCTCAAACTGCCCACGGAAGCGGTCCCAAGGCACACGACCGATCGGAACCGAGGTCAGGCTCTTTCGCAAGCCGTCCACATCGACACCAAGCTCGATATCCGTGCGCACTTGCAGCAGCTCCCGGGCGGGACCACCCAGGCCCAACTTCACCAGGGCCGAAAGCGTCAGAAGAACAACTTCCGGATCGGACTCGACACGCCCCAGATACGCAAAGGCTTGATCGAGGAACCGGTAGGGCTGGTCACTGCGCCCCAGCGCGATCAGGAGATTCCTGTCGTCGCCGGCCGCCCTGGTCGTCAGATCGCTACTGGATGCAAGCTGTGGCACTATGGTATGGGATCGTCAAACCTCCCACCACGCACTAAAGAAATTCCCATGGTGCCAGGCCAAGCCCGCCCGGAACATACCTATTTCCACGCAGATCCCATTTTCGTAACGGGGGGGCTAAAAGGACGACCAGCGTGCCCACCAGCCAGTAACGCCGACAAGACAATTCACACTTCACCCCCGCTGAACACACCGGAGTCCGACGACTTGAAGAGGATCGCGAGGCTTACACAGCGTCAGTTTTTCACCGGCGTTCCCGTCCCCTCGCGCAGCTCATAGAGATGCTTGGCATCGAAAGGTCCGAATCCTTCTCGGTAACCGCTCGGCCACCGGACGCGCACTCGAGTGACGTGCTCGATATCGCCAAGCCCGAAATGGACGCGCGGATCGTTGCTGGCCTGATAACTATAGGCGGTCTGCACCGTGCGCAACTGGCGGCGCCCACCCGCTTCCAGCTCCACGATGGCCCCGACCGCGTCGACGCCTCGTTTATCCAGGACCCTGAACATGATCCAGTGGCCGCGTGAGCCCACAATGTTTCGCAGGAGGTACGCACGGGCATCGCGGTTGATCACCACAATGTCGATATCGCCGTCGTTGTCCAGGTCCCCGAAAGCTGCGGCCCGACTGGTTGTGATCAACGACTTGTTGACACCGCCGGGAGGCGTCATTTCCGAGAATCGACCGTCACGCAGACCACGAAACAGTTGATTCGGCTCGGCATTGGCATCCTCGGCAATCAGGTTACGCCGACCATACCGCACCCGTCCGTTGACGATGTAGATGTCGCGGTGGCCGTCGTGATCGAAGTCTGCGAAGCCCAGTCCGAAACCGGTAGCGGCTCGACTCGGCTCGCCCAGACCTTGCGCGACCGTCATGTCCTCGAAGTACTCACCTTCGTTGACATAAAGCGTGTTGGTTTCGCCCGCCAAATGGGACAGGAACACATCGGGCCGTCCGTCCTGGTCGATGTCCACCGCCATTACGCCCATGCCCGCCTCGGTCATCCCGTCCTCGTTCACCGCACAGCTGCGGATCACGGCCTCCTCGGTGAACGTTCCATCCCCTGCGTTGATCCAAAGCTGATTGGGCATGCCATCGTTGGCGACATAGATGTCCGGGCGGCCGTCAAGGTTGTAATCGGCCCAGGCGACCCCGAGACCGTTTCCGAAGGCAAATTGCAGACCGGCCGACGCGGAGACGTCTTCGAACCGGCCGTCACCCGTGCCGCGGTAGAGCGTATCGGGTGCAGGGGCCTGATAGCTATTGGGCGAACAGTAGTCGAGGACGCCGTAGCGGCCCATGCAATCGATCTCATGCTCGGGTGACCACTTGAGGTAGTTGGCAATGAAGAGGTCAAGATGCCCATCGCCGTTGTAATCCACAAACGCACAGCTTGCGCCCCATGATTCGTCTCCGACGCCGGCCTCGAGCGTGACATCGGTGAAGGTGCCGTCGCCGTTATTCCGGTACAGAACATTGCGGCCGACATTGGTCACATAAAGATCCACGTCGCCGTCAGCATCGTAATCGGCGCACGCGACACCGTTGCCATATCCGTTGTCACCGACGCCGGCGGCGTCAGTGACATCCTCGAAGGTGCCGTCGCCCAAGTTGCGATAGAGCTTGTTGCCGGGCGGGTTGGTGCCGGCGGGATTCACCGAGCCCCCCTGGACGCAATAGATGTCAAGATCACCATCGCCGTCATAGTCGAACAGTCCCACGCCACCGGTCATGATCTCCGGCATATAGAACCGACTCTCATGACCGGACACGTGTTTGAAAGTGAAGTTCGTTCCGGCGGCCACTTCCTCGAACCAGGCGTCAGCGCGGCCGGCATCGGCTGATCCGGATGTGGGTGATTTCTTTCGGCATCCTGCGCACAGCGAAGTCGAGAGCAGAATGATCAAGCAGAGACGCCACACGACGCAACCTACCGGAACTTGTTCTTGCATGGGATTCCGTTCGTTTGGCTGGTTAGCCCCTTTTGAAAGCCGTCATCGCCTATCGGTCGGTTGGATCTGTGAGAAGGCTCAGTCGTTTCTCCAGAGCGGCCAACTTCGGCTCCTGGGGCGCCAGCTTGCGCGCCGCTTCCAGGGCGGTTGCGGCTTCGGGGAATTCACCGAGCTGCATGTGCGCCTCGGCGAGGCCTAGAAAGCCCCGCCCCGTGCCTGCACGCTTCCGCGTCGCGTTCATGTAGTGTTGTTTGGCATCGGCTGGACGATTCAAGCTCATGCACAGGTCGCCAGCTCGCATCCGGATAGGAGAATTCTGCGGATCGCAGCGGATCGCCGCTTCGAGCGCGGCCAGTGCCTCAAGATCTCTTTTCATGGCCCGAAGGACGTGGGCCTTGACAACGTGCGTTTGTGCCATGGACGGGGCAAGTTCGGTGGCGCGGTCGGCGCAATCGAGGGCTTCCTCAGTCAGGCCCAGGCGCAGGCAGGAAACGGCCAGATTGACATAGGCACGAAAACTGGAGGGATCGATCCGCGTGGCCTTGCGGTGCATGTCGCGGGCCTCTTGTGCCCGCCCGGCATCGTAATACGCAAGACCAAGGTTGCCCATGACGTCCACGTTATCCGGATGCCATGCCAGCGCCTCTTCGAGGATCTCGACACTTCTACCTGGTTCGCCCCTTGATCGGTATGTCCGAGCCATCCTGAATTGATCATTCAGCCCCTTTTGATGGTGAGGAATGGTCACGGACCACTCGTCGTGAATGGGGTACTTCTTCGCGTTCAGCCCCAGGTCGAGTTCTCTTTGGGCTTCGTCCATCCGCCCTAATCTGCGGTAGGCGAGTCCGAGTTGATGATGTGCAAGCTTGGCTTTGGGGTCTAGTTGGATAGCCTTCTCAAGTTGTCTCGCGGCTTCGGCAAACTCGCCCTTGCGATGGTTGACAGTCCCTAGCCCGGCGTACCCACGCCACTGGTCAGGCGCCAGAGCAATCAGGTTGTTGAAAGCTGACTCCGCTTCGTCGTTGGCGCCCTTGCGCAGCAATGCGTCGCCCAGATGATAATACACCGGTGCGAAGTCAGGGAACCGGGCGGTCAGTTGACGGAAAAGATCGAGTCCCTCGTCCATACGTTCCATCTCCATGATGGAGATGGCCACGTGGAGATGCGCGTGCGGCTCATCTGGGCTGAGCCGGACGGCGTTCTGAAACGACGCAAGGGCTTGGGGCAAGAAACCGTTGGCCACATACACCAACCCCAGCGTCGCCTGGCGATGCGCGTCATTCGGGGCCTCCTGGACCCACTCGACGTGATCGAGCACGTACTTCCTTATTTGAGGGTCAATGTTATCCGGATCGGGGAGCGTGGATACCGTCAAGGGCGCGTCGGAGCCGAGTGACTTCATCCGGAGCACGAGTCCGGATCCAGCCGCGACCAAAAGGAGGGCGAACATGTACAGCAACCACCTCCGCTTCCTGGGTTGGTCAGAGCGGCATTCTGGCGCGCCGCGTTGAGCGGGTTTTCCGGGTCTTGTGCCTTTCTTTTTGGCCTGCCCTTTCCTTGCCGCCGACCTCGAACGCCGACCTCCTGCGGGCGCGCCGGTCATGGCATTCTCAAGCCGACAATACTCCGCGAATATCCGCTGCCAACTAACACGAGATCGCCTCCCGGACGTTCAACCCGTCGCCGTCCCTGCTCCGAAGGTAGGTAGTCATGATCAGGATGACCGCCCCGGCCGTCAATCCGCGGTTTCCCATTTGTCAGGTATCAAACCGCGATCGTACCCAAACGAATCACTCGATACAAGCGAAAACACCATTTGCGCCGTGATTCGTGCCTGTCTGGCTGCACCAAGGGGGCAATCCGCGTCCGGCG
>JADFGE010000342.1 GCA_022567855.1 Planctomycetota bacterium
GACGTGCGTGCGGCAGGTGGTTATCATGGCGCAACTCGCTGTCCCGCAGGTGATAATGCCACGCAGGTTGTTAAGGCCTAACGGAGATCGTTCTATCAACGGCCTTTTGTCTTTGGATAGTCTAGGAAAGAAGCTTCTCCAAGAATCAACACCTCAGTTCCAGGCGCTCACACGATTAATCGGAGTTTGTCCCAAGTGCGATGCTCACCTGGTTCTGAAATTCCGCTCTAAACCTGCTACCGATGGGCGAATACTTAGCATTATTCTCTGTTGTAGCGCGGATTGTGATCGGCGAATTTGGGATACAGACGCCGACCCACGAGAGTTTAGTCATTGGTGGCTCGACGGCAGCCGCAATCTTGACGGCTTCAACAACATCGTTAGTTCGTTACCAGAAGATGAACGAAAGCTGGTAATGGAGTTGCGGGAGGAAACCCACCGATTGAACTCAGAATACCGGCGAACAAATATGGTGGCTCATAAGAGGCCTGACAAGTAGTAGAAAAGGAGGACGGCACGATGCAGGTGGTCAGATTATATACGGGTGACGATGGTCAATCCCACTTCGAGGAACTGGACCTTGGCTACGAGCAGGTCGCCGACGCCCAGCGATCGGCAATGCAGTCGGCTGTGCCGAACTTACGGCAAAGCTCATTCCTGCGATGATCAGTATCAAGAACGCCCACACCGACGGTATTGCAAGAACGAGGTACAACGGCGCGCGAAACCACGGATCACGCCATTGTTGCGTCACCAATGCCACGATATTTATTCGCTCCCCACACTCCGGGCATGTCACGACATCGCCACGAGGCCACGCAGCGAATAGCCGCACTTCAAACAGACAAGCGAATCCCGGATGGATTCAGCGTGCCCGGCTCCTGGCTTGCTCACCACAGACCCCTTGCCGAAGAAATTCCCATCACTCGTCGCCGATTCACGGTACTTTATACGCAAGATCGAACGATGGAGTTTTCATATGCTTGCTCTGCTTTCAACCGTTCTTCTTTGCACGGCCGCGACACAATCCGTGGGCACCCAATCCAGGGGCGGTAATTCCGGGGGCGGGGGCGGGGGCGAGCTGCTCACCGTCGCTGAGCAGAGTGACTACCACAAGACGGCTCGCTACGCCGAGGTGATCGACCTGCTCGATCGAATCGAGGCGCGATCGCAGATCATGCGCCGCGGCGAGCTGGGCGTCACCAACGAGGGCCGATCGCTTCCGTTGGTGATTATGGCGAACCCGCCCGTTGCGACCGCCGAGCAAGCCAAAGCCTCCGGCAAGGCGATTGTCTTCGCCTTCGGCAACATCCATGCGGGCGAAGTCTGCGGCAAGGAAGCGCTGCTCATGCTCACGCGCGAACTGGCGCTTCAGCGGAATCACCCCCTGTTCGAAGACCTTATCATCGTGTTCGCACCGATCTACAACGCCGACGGCAACGAGCGCATGGCGCCCGACAATCGCCGCGGCCAAAACGGCCCGGATGAAATGGGCCAACGCCCAAACGCTCAAGGCCTTGACCTCAATCGCGATTACATCAAGCTGGAGTCGCCCGAGGCGCAGGCGCTCGTTCGCTTCTTCACGGAGTGGGATCCGCACATCACCATTGATACGCACACCACGAACGGCTCCTATCACCGTTACACGCTGACGTACGACTATCCGTTGAATCCCTCAGGCCACCCTGCACCGATTGCCTTTGTACGCGACGAACTTCTGCCGACGGTCACCAAGCGCGTGCGCGAATATCACGGCTACGAGATGTTCTTCTACGGCAACTTCAATCGTGATCGCACAACGTGGACGACCTATTCAGCTCAGCCGCGCTTCGGCGGGCCGTACCAGGGATTGCGTGGACAGATGGCGATCCTGTCCGAAGCCTATTCCTACGCCAGCTTCAAGGATCGTGTGTTGTGTACGCGCGACTTCGTGCGCGAGATTCTCAATTACGCCGCTGAGAATCGCAAGCAAATCATTGCGATTCACACACAAGCGGCCCAGGAGACAACGGCTGCGGGCGAGAATCCACAGCCCGATGATCTGGTTGGTTTACGGCATCAACCCGCAGCGTATTCGCAGCTTGCCGTGATCAAAGGCTTCGTCGAGCAGGTTGGCGAGGACGGGAAGCGACGCCCAACCGAGCAGGAGAAGGATTACCCGGTCGTCCATCTCGGCCGATTCGAGCCGACGCTGAGTGTTCGTCGACCGTACGCCTACATCCTCCCGCACGGTTTGGAATCGATCGTGGAGAAGCTGCGTCAGCATGGGATTCACGTTGAACCCTTCGAAGGTGAAGGGCTGGTCGAGGTGTACACGATCGAGAAAATCAACCGCCGGGAGCGCGCTTTCCAAGGGCACAAGAACGTGTTGCTCGATGCGCACTCCGATCTGTTGCGCCAGCAGTTCGCGGAAGGCTCATGGATCGTGCGGACCGCCCAGCCGTTGGGTACGCTAGCCGTTTACCTCCTTGAACCCGAATCAGAAGACGGATTGGCCGCATGGAACTTCTTTGATGATCACATTTCCCAAGGCAGCGTGTTTCCCGTGCTGCGCGTTCGTGCCGCCCGGGATCTGTCGCAATAGTGCGCGTGCCCGCCAGATTGCATCTAGCCTTCTTCCAACAGCGCTAACGTCGTCTGCGGCGTTGAGAGAAAATCGCAACCTGTCTCGGTCACGAGCACCATCTCCTCCAGACCAACATACCCGCAGCGCTTCGGCTTGAGGCCTATCTTCTCAGCAGTCGGATGATCTGCATCAACTGGTTCCTTCCAAAGTTCCCCGGGATTATGCCTGTCCCGTCCTCGAGAGGACTGTCTA
>JADFGE010000055.1 GCA_022567855.1 Planctomycetota bacterium
AGGTGCAATGGATAGTCGAACCGCTTGGAAACTTCCGTGTACACGTCGATCACCACGCCCGCGTCCATCGACTTGGCGCTGAGGCAAAGATCATGGAAATCGCGCTCGGCAAAGATGTCCAGGTATTCTTCAAGTTTGGCGATCATCAGCGCGATCAGATGCCCGTGGCGATGGTCGCAGAAGAACTTCCCGAGCTCCTTCATCCGAGTCTGTTTGTCTTTGCGCTCAACGACGGAGCCTTCGTTGACGCCGATGCGTATGGGGATGCCGGCGTCTTTGCACGCGTCGATGACACTGTTGACTTGATCACGGTCGGAGATGTTGCCGGGATTGAGCCGGATCTTGTGCACACCGGCTTCGATTGCCTCCAGCGCCCTTTGATAGTGGAAGTGGACGTCGGCGACAATGGGGACGACGGTCTGACGAAGAATCTCCCCCAAGGCGGCGGTGTCCTTGCGTTGCGGGACGGCGACGCGGACGATGTCCGATCCCGCGGCCGCGAGCCGATTGATTTCCGCGACACAAGCGTCGATGTCGTAGGTGTAGCCGGCCGTCATGGTTTGAACGGAAACCGGGGCATTGCCGCCGATCGTGACAATCCCGGTCCGTTCGTTGCCGACGTTGATCGTTTTGGTGGGGCGTCGTGAAGTCATCGCAGGCGGATTGTAAGGTGGGGGCCTCCCCAGGACCACATGACGGGGCAAGAAGCTGCTCGTATGATTATCGGCAGCCGAGGCCGCAGACCACTTTTTTGCCTCGCGCTCATCCGTCAAATCGGTTTGCACCGGCTCGGAAGAGGCGTACGAGGATGATCCGGCGGCCAAGAATTATCGTGCCCGAAAGATCAACCGATACCCCTTAGGCAGTGGGGGTACAGCAAGAGGGGTATCGGTGGACGCTGAGTTTACCAATCATTTGCACCTGAACAGCGCCGAGCAGAACAGGCTGCTCTGCCGCCTGGACCAAGGGTCTGCGGCCGGCAAGAGCGCCGAGCGCCGCCGGCACAAGCGATGTGAATATCGGGCGGAAGAAATCGCCATGATCGTCCAGCATCCCGGCGGCGGAAGCGGGCGGTTCCTGGTATGCGCACGCAACATCTCAGCCAGCGGACTTTCGTTCATTCATGGCGGCTACTTACACCCAGGCACTGAATGCAGATTTCTGCTCCGTCGCGCCGATGGATCCCCGATGGCCCTCTCCGGTGAGGTGATACACTGTCGGCATATCGGCGGCCACCATCACGAGTTGGGGATTCGTTTCCTGAACGAGGTGGATCCGCACGACATTCTGACTCCTGAGCAGATCGAAGAGGCTGGCGGACTAATCTCAGGGCGCGAATTGCCGACGCTTCGTGGCTCGATCCTCGTTGTCGATGGATCAACTACGGACCGGCGTTTGCTGGTTCATCATCTCAAGGGCACGGGCGTGGAAATAACTCCAGCCGCAACGCCGGGCGCGGCGCTTGACGCGGTGCGGAAACATGAATTTAGCCTCGTGTTGTGCGATCTGAATCTCAAGGAAGAAGATCCCGCCCGGATGATCAAGCAGATGCGGTCATACGGGGTCAACTGTCCGATCGTGGTCTTGACCGCCGAGACCGATCTTCAACGCCTGCTTCAGGCTAGGTCCGCCGGGGCCAACGAAATCATCGGGAAGCCCTATAGCCCCGATGCGCTGATTACCGTCATGGCGGAGTGGCTCGAACACGCATCGATCGAGGATCCAATCTACAGCACGGTGGAAGACGATGCGGGGATGGCGGAACTGGTCGTTGATTTCATCGAACAGGCAAGGCGCTTGATGATGAAACTACAAAAGGCGATCGACGCCGAGGATCAGATGGTTGTTCGTCAAGTGTGTCTGGCCGTGCAAGGATCCGCCACGGGCTACGGTTTCGGCGCAGCGACTGCGGCCGCTCGAGATGTCCTGAAAACCATGGACACTTGCGATTCTCTGGAGGAAAGCCAAGTACAGCTGCGTCGGTTGGTATCGATCTGCGGGCGATTGAGCTGCACCTCGTCCGTGCGCCCGACCCGAGCGAAAGGCTCCGACGGTAAGCATGTTTGAACAGCCAAGCCGGGCGTCGTTGCGATGCGCAGTGCGTCGCTTCCGGTTGATAAGGTGGTCAAGAAGCTCGATGATCGAGGCTGGATCATGAAGAAGCATGAATATCGAAACACGGTTCGAATCAGCAAGGACGAACGCTGTCGCCTGCTGGACGAACTCGATCGCGTGCAAGCGGTCGCCAGCGAAGATGTAGGTCCGGACGATAGCCGTCGAAAAGACCGTCGGTTCACCTACCGTCCCGGAAATATCTCGATCGCGGTTGAGCAACCCCGCGGCGGGACCACTTTCTTGTCGGTGTCGCCTCGAAACATCTCGGCTGGTGGAGTTGCCTTCCTCCATGGCGGTTTCCTCCACACGGGATCACGATGCACGCTGCGGCTTGGACCACAACCCAAGGGGATCGTGGAGATCGCGGGCGAAATCGTCAACTGCCGACATATCGAATGGCTCCTCCATGAAGTCAGCGTAAAGTTCGATCGCCCAATTGATCCCAGCTTGTTTGTACGAATCGATGAGAGCCAGGACGCTGCGCCGTCCGAGCAAGCGCCGCCCCGAAAACAAGCCGGCTAGTTCGCTTTGCGACGCTCCCCGGGGCCAGGGGTTGCGGCGGCCTTTGTCGGGTTCGCGAAGTAAACTTCCGAGCAAGTACGCCCGCTTCCGCTGGGCGTCACGTGCGAACTGAGACCATCGCCGAGGCGGCGCTTGCGCGGCTCGGCGTTGTGCAGTATGATCCCCGCCACCACCGAGTTGTTGAGGAGGCGTCGGAACATGGCCAGCCAAACCGCCAGGCATTTCATCGGGCTTCGGCTGTCGGTCATGATGTTCCTGCAGTATGCGATATGGGGCGCGTGGCTGCCGTTGCTGTGGCTGTTTCTCAAGGATCACCGGGGGTTTGAGGCGTCGCAGATCGGGAATATGTTCGCCATCGGCGCGGTCGGCGCTTTGGTCGCGCCGTTTGTCGCCGGCCAGATTGCGGATCGCTATTTCTCCACTGAGAAGTTCCTGGGGATCAGTCACATCCTTGGTGGAATCCTTGTTTGGCAGCTTGCTCGCCTGGACGGCTATTGGGAGTTCCTCGGTTTTTCACTTGCATATTCACTGATCTACGCACCGACGCTTCCACTGACGAACTCGCTGGCGTTCCACCATCTGCTTGACAGAGATCGAGACTTCGGAAGGATCCGCGTGTGGGGAACCGTCGGCTGGATCGTTGTTGGGATCGCCATCGGACAGTGGCTGCTATGGCGCCACACACCCGCGGCGGGAAGTCCCCAAGAGATCGCATCGGCGCAGGTCGCAGGGATGGCCGATGCGTTTCGTCTCAGTGGGATCATGGGAATCCTGATGGGCATCTACTGCTTCACGCTTCCGCGTACTCCACCCAGCGCCGGCAAACGAAAAAGCGCCACACTCGAGGCGTTGCGTGAGGTCAAGCGCAATCCGCTGCTCATGCTATTTTTGCTCGCGGTTCCTATTAGCTGTATTCACCAGTTCTACTTCGTACACACAGCCGGGTTCCTGCAGGGGTTTCAGGCGCAAGCCGGAGGCTTCACGAATTTCATTAGCAAAATATTCGGTGTCGGCGGTGGGGGGCTGATGACCATCGGGCAGATGTCGGAAATCGCGGTGTTGGCGCTGATCCCATTTGTGGCCAAGAAAATCTCGCGCAAGTCGCTGCTGGCCGTCGGAATCCTCGCCTATGCGGTGCGCATGTTCCTGTTTGGGTATGGCCAAAGCATCGCTGACAGCACCGGGATTCCGCTGGTTCTTATTCTGATCACAGGCGTGGCGTTGCACGGCTTGTGCTTTGGTTGTTTTATCTTCGTTGCCTTCATGATCGTTGATGAGGAAACGGCCGGCGACGTCCGAGCGAGCGCTCAGAGCTTGTTCAATCTCGTGATCGTTGGAATCGGAATCGTGGTCGGGAGCAAGATTGCCACCGGCGTGGCGGACTGGGCGGCTGTTGACGACGGCATCAACTACACGAGATTGTTCAGCGTCCCAATGTGGGCCAGCCTTGCGTGTCTGCTCGTTTTGATTGTGTTCTATCCGCGCGGCAAGCGAAAGAGCGTCGGGGGCGAGTCAGCGACCGATGCACATCGACATTGATTCGCATCCGGGTGCCATGCTTTGACCCTTTTAGGGCAAAGCATGCTTCACCCCGACAGGTCGGGGATGAAGCATGGCACGCAGGAAACGCACGAGAATCACGTGGGACTCAGATAAGTGAACGAGCGGTCGCCTCGTCGTGCGCGTTGCCGGTGCGCTCGGATCCCCAGCGGCATGTCGAAGTCAGTGCGAACGCAGCAAGTATTGGAGCAGCCGATGCCGGTCTTCTGTCAAGCCGCTCTTGGTCGGGGCCGCGATCCCACTGGGTTCGAGCATGCCGTGGCCGATGGCGACCTCGATGAGCAGCCATGCCAGCGCCGTGGCCGGTTCATCGTTGCGAACGACATCATGTTTCTGTAGGTTCTGTAGCTCAGCCACGAGAAATCCGTGCAAGTTCGACACGTGACGGCGCACGGCCGAGATGATCGCCGGATCGCGTTCCGACTCCGTGATGGCCTGCACGATAATGCGATAGGGGGCGGGACCTGGTTGAAGTGTGGTCGGATTCGCCGCCACGAGTATTCTCAGACGGTCCTTCGGATCGACAACGCCCTCGAGCGCCTCTTCCCATTGATGGATGACGTGCGCGCCGACTTCGTCGATAAGCGTGATGAACAAATCCAACTTGTTTGTGAAGTGACGGTAGAGGATCGGCTCGGTGACGCCGGCGTGTTTGGCCAATTCAGCCGTCGTCGTACCGCCAAACCCGCGGCGGGCAAAGAGATCGGCGGCCACTTCGAGCAATTGACGCCGACGATCCGCAGCCTGTAGTCGGGGCATAGAGCGGCAACCCTCCATCAGCGCGCAGTGTACCGTACGTAGCCCGGATCGCATTTTCAGTCAGGCGGTTTTGGCGTGCGGCAACTCAGCGGACGGGTGGATTTGCAACTCCGCCACGCCGCCGGGAATGATCAGCTCACCAATCGGCGTGCCCTCGGGGATGATCTGCCCGTCCAGAGTGCGGATCACACCTTGGGGGTTCGCTTTCTCGTGCGCTTCGAGGTCGGCCGCGAGCTTGTTTCGCATCGCCTCCTCGAGTTTGGTCCACGCCATCCGACCTCGGCACTTGGGGAACTTCGAGCAGCCCAGCCAAGGTCCGCGCTTGCCGCGCCGAAGATTCAACGGCGACTCGCACTTGGGACATTGAAGTTCAGTGAGGACCGGCGGCGGCGCGGGATACTTGATCTGCTGGGCCTTGTCGAGATTGACCACGCACTTGACGTCGGGGTAATTGACCGAGGCGAGAAACTTGCCGAAGCGACCGGTGCGAAGCACCATCGGCGATCCATCCTCGGGGCAGGCCACGTTCACACGCTCCGGGAGCATGGGGCGACCGTCACGATCGATCGGGGCCGCGTAGTCGCAATCCGGATACGACATGCAGGAAAGGAACCGGCCGTTCTTGCCGAACCGATAGCACGTGCTGCTGGAGCACTTGGGGCACTCGTAGATCGCCGGCTGCTTCTCGGCCTTGGCGTGCGTCATCGTCTCGTGGGCTTTTTCCAAGGACGCGGAGAAACGTTCGTAGAACTCACTCAGCATCGTGATCCAGTCGGTGTGCTGCTCCTCGATTTTGTCGAGCTTCTCTTCGAGCTGCCGGGTGTAGCTGATCTCCATGAGCCGGGGGAAGCCTTCGATGAGCTTGTCCGTCACCACCTCGCCGAGGTCCGTGGCGTGGAACCGCCGGTCGATCTGTTCAACGTACTTGCGATCCTGAATGACGCGGATGATGGAGGCGTACGTCGACGGTCGGCCGATGCCTTCGGCCTCCAAGGACTTGATGAGCGATGCCTCGGTAAACCGGGGCGGCGGGGACGTGAATAACTGCTCAGGGTCGATCGAAAACGGGGCGAGCTCGTCTTGCTCTTCGAGCTTGGGCAGTATCTGCTCGTCTGATGCGGCCGGCACCCCGGCCACGCGATAGAAACCGTCGAAGGCCAACACGCGGCCGCCCGTCTTGAACACCGCCCCCGTCGACTTGTCGCTCCGCGCCAGATGAACAGTGGTGGAATCCCATTCGGCGGGGACCATCTGGCAGGCGACGAAGCGGGTCCAGATGAGACGGTACAGCTTGAGTTGGTCGTCCCGCAACGCGTGCGCCAAGTCGTTCGGATGACGCCGCACGTCAGTCGGACGGATCGCCTCGTGCGCCTCCTGTGCCTTGGCCTTGGTGGACCGGTTATGGACCGTCGCGCGTTCGGGTAGATATCTGCGGCCGAACTTGTCTGATATGTAGTCTCGGACTGCCGCCGCGGCCTCCTGGCTCAGATGAGTGGAGTCGGTTCGCATGTACGTGATGAGCCCAACCTGTCCCTCGCCCCGGACGTTCACGCCCTCGTACAACGCTTGGGCGGTTCGCATCGTTCGCTCGGCGGCATAGCCGAACGCATTCGCCGCCGTCGCCTGGAGACTGGCGGTGATGAACGGCGCGGGCGGCTTGCTCGTCGTGCGCTTCGTCTGGATCGACTTGACCCGGTATCGCACGTCGGGTCCGACCTCGCCGGTGACGGTTCGTCGAAAATGCGCCGGGCCTTTGCCGTCTGCGGTTTCTTCAACCGCAATGGCGAGGTCCACCATCCCCGTCGCCGCCGCCACGCGCTTCACGTCACTGGACAGATCGCGCGGTTCGTCGGCACGACAGCCAAGCGAGAACTTCTCCCCGTCCAACTCAACAAGCTCAGCCTTGATCGATTGATGCTCGGTGAGCCAGGCGTTCTGCGACTTGATCGTCGGGCCTTTGCCCTTGTTGTCCACTTCACCCTGGAACTGGCGCCATTTGTCTACCAGCGCTGCCGCATCGCTGGGATCAAGACTCAACCGAGCCGTGATCCGCCAGTTCTCATCCGGCACGAATCCACGAATGTCTCGCTCTCGATCGACGATCAAGCGGGTCGCTACCGATTGCACCCGTCCGGCGCTCAGGCCTCGGGCCACCTTCTTCCATAACAGCGGCGACACTTGGTAGCCGACGATCCGGTCGAGGATCCGCCGCGCCTGCTGGGCGTTGACCTTGTACATGTCGATCGTGTGCGGGTGCGCAAAGGCGTACTGAATCTGGCTCTTGGTGATGGCGTTGAAGATCACCCGCTTGGCTTTGGTGGGGTCGATCCCCAACTCCTGGGTCAGATGCCACGCAATCGCCTCGCCCTCGCGATCGAGGTCCGTCGCGAACCAGACGTCGATGGCTTGCTTGGCCGCCCGCTTCAGTGCGGCCACCGTTTTCTTCTTCTCCGGCAAGACGATGTAGGTCGGCTTGAAGTTGTCGTCCAGGTCCACGCCGGGCACCGGCTGCTTGGAGCCCTTCTCCGCTTTCGCGGGGAGATCGCGCACATGACCGATCGAGGCCTGCACCACGTAGTCTGGGCCGAGGTACCGGTTGATCGTCTTCGCCTTGGCCGGCGACTCGACGATCACCAGATGCTTGCCCGTGACGTCGACCGTAGGGCTGCGGCTACCTTTGCCTCGGGGCTTCTTGGTTGACTTGGACGATTTGGCCATAAGCGACTTGCGTATCGGTCAGAACGACGCTGCTGATGAATATCGACCCGGGGGTGGCCGCGGGACGGTAGGGGGTGGGATTCGCCTCTGTCAAGGAAAATCAGGCTGACCCGCCTTACGAGGGTCCTAGGCCGGTTGATGACGGCAGCCGGTGGCCAAGGGCCCCAAGTGCCTCGTTCACAAGCTCTTGCGGCGACAAGTCGTCCGCTTCGACCCAGGCCGAACCCCCATACCGGCGAAACCGCCTCAGCCACGTCCGCTGCTGCTTGGCGAGCCGGCGGGTCGCGATCTTGATTTGCTCCATTGTCTCCTGGAGGCTCAACCGCCCGGCCAGATGATCCAGAACCTGGCGATAGCCCACAGCCTCGGACGCCTGGCGCCCAAGACCGCCGCTGCCCTGCACCCGGCGAACCTCCTCCACCAGCCCGGCGGCGAACATCGCCTTGACCCGGGCGTTGATGCGGGCGTTGATAGTCTCCACGCTGTATTCCAAACCGATCAGCTGAAGGTCCGCAGGGACCGTCTCGATCGACGACCACTGGCTTTGGAGGTCGCTGATACGCTTCCCGGTCTGCTCGAACACCTCGATCGCGCGGATGGCTCGTCTGCGATCATTAGCGTGAATCCGCGCGGCGGCGGGCGGGTCGATCGCTTGAAGTCGCTGCCTCAACGCCTTGTCATCCAGGGCTGCAATGGCGTGTCGTAACTCCGGCGCCGGCTCGGGCCCGTCGAAGAGTCCGCGCAGCAGCGCCTGAATATAAAGGTTCGTGCCGCCCACCACGATCGGCCGGCGACCCCGCTCGCGGATTTGGCTGATCGCGTCCTGAGCCAGCGCCAGCCAACGATCGACCGTAAAACCGTCCTCAGATGGATCGACCAGGTCCAGCAAATGATGGGGGACTGCGCTGCGTTGGGTCCCAGTCGGCTTGGCGGTGCCGATGTCCATTCCGCGATAGATCTGCATCGAATCGGCGCAGATACATTCGCCGGCGCCGGGCAGTCGCGTGGCCAGCTCGATCGCCAGCTCGGTCTTGCCCCCAGCCGTCGGCCCCACAATGACGATGAACGGGTTGAGCGGGCTCATGCCGGCCAATGCTAGGTCCACCGCAACCCCCGCGGTCCGTGAGGAACCACAGATGGACACGGATGAACATGGATATAAATGGGAAGCCGGACCTGACGAAGGTCCCGATTGCACGAGTCCCGATTCCATCGGGATCGGGAGAGGAAGGTCCGGGTGGAACGGGAGGAAACGTCGAAATGGGGGGGAAGGATTGGTGGGCGACATATAAAGCCGCGACCGTTGGTCGCGGGGAAGAGGCGAGACGCGGGCTGACCGCTGATAGCTGACCGCTGATGGTTGCTCTTCCTCGCCACAGATGGACACGGAAGAACGTAGATACGAAGAGGGAGCGAACTCCCAATTCGATTCGGATGTCAGTCTCAGTGAGCCGGGCTGTGTCAGCCCGGTGGACGCCGGATGTCATACCGCGTCCGAACGCCAGGTGTATGCGACGTCCACCGGGGCGACACGCCCCGGCTCGCTAGCGGGGAACGAACCTGTCCAGGTTTCTTTCCCGAGCCAAATTCTGGGGGACTTGAAAGTAAGTAAGAAGTTACTTACAATAGGGCGATGGCCACCCGGACCCGCAAATCTTCCGCCGAGCGACGCAAAGAGATTGCTAAGGCCGTCCTGCACATCATCGGTCGGCGCGGATTGACCTCGCTCACCATGTCCACGCTCGCGGCGGAGATCGGCGTCACCTCCGGCGCGCTGTTCCGCCATTTCGAAACCCGCGATGACATCCTCCGCGAAGTCGTCCGGCACGGCGTGGCCAAGATCGACCGGACCTTCCCCGACAAGTCACTCCCGCCCCTGGAGCGTTTGTTCACCCTTGCCAGAAACCGCATCCGTCTGCTCGGCCCCGATCCGGGACTCGCTTGGCTGCTGCGATCAGAGCAGGCGTACCTCACGCTGCCCAAAGACGCCGTCAACGAACTGCGCGACGTCGCCCGCCGCTCTCGCCGATTCCTTCTGAAGGCAATTCGCGATGGCGCTGCCGACGGCAGCATTCGATCTGACATTCCACCGGAAGTGCTTCTCGTACCGATCATCGGAACGATACACACGTTGATCGGCACGCCGGGCGCTTCGCAACACGCTCAAGGCAAACAACACCGCAACACATCGCGCGTTCTGGCGGCACTGGAACGCATGATCATACCTCCCGGGAGCGCGGAGTCATGACGCACAACCAACAAGATCAACCATATTCAGATTCCTCAAAGGAGATCACGATGACCACGACCCCCACATTGACGCCTGATACAACCGTCGGCGAGATTGCTGTCGACCATCCGCTCGCCACGCGCGTCTTCGCCCGGAACAACATTGACTTTTGCTGCGGCGGGGGCAAACCGCTTGCGGAAATCTGCACCAAGCTCGGGCTTGATACCGAAGCTCTGCTCACGGAGATTCGCCACGAATTAACATCATCCGATGAACCACAACGGCGATGGGACGAAGCCCCGCTGGAGGATCTCATCGATCACATCCTCAGCGTGTACCATCGACCGCTGGATGAGGAGCTGCCGCGCCTGGAGGCGATGATGCGCAAGGTGAACGATGTGCACGGCGAGAAGGACCCGGAGCGCTTCGCCGAGTTGCTTACGGTCTATCTCGCTCTGAAAGCCGAGCTCCAGGAACACATGATGAAGGAAGAGCAGATTCTCTTTCCCATGATCCGCCAAGGGCGTGGCGCCATGGCCACTGGCCCCGTGTCCGTGATGATGCACGAGCATGATTCAGCCGGCGAAGCCTTGCGCCGATTGCGCGAACTGACCGACGACTATCAGCCGCCGGAAGGAGCCTGCACCACCTGGCGCGCGTTATGGCACGGGCTGGCCGCCCTGGAAACTGCGCTGCATGAGCACATTCATCTGGAGAACAACATCCTGTTCCCGCGGGCGCTGGCGAGCTGATTCTGTGGGTTGCCGCAGGGCAGAACGCCGCAAAGATGCAAACACGCCCGGCCGCGGCGAGCAGAAGAATCGGCAGGAGGCATTTGGCACTGGGGACGAGGGGAATACCACCCGTTGAGCCCCGCCGCCCACGGCGGATCGTTGGTCAACCGGCGCCCATCAGCGCAACAACGCCGCGCGAGCGCCGCCGTTGATCCTCGTTTCTGGAAAGTTCAGTCAGCCCCACCCACGCGGCCGGCCGAAGCAGAGCGTCGCAAAGTAGCCTGTCCCGCTTTCTTGTCCAACGAACCGGTAGCCCATTCCTCACGTGAACCGGGGCGACACGCCCCGGCTCGCTCGCGGGAAACGTACCTGGCCCGGTTGCTTCCTGCTTCGCACTTCGGGACCAGGATTTGACAAATGCTAACCCATGGCACTGGGATGAGGCAGTCAGCG
>JADFGE010000343.1 GCA_022567855.1 Planctomycetota bacterium
GATACGGAGCGCACGCAGCGCGATGCGCTGCCAGCAGCGCATCGCGCTGCGTGCGCTCCGTATCGGGCAGATTGGAAAGGAGCCAACCACTGGCACGACGCCGTAATGTGTCGCGCCAATTCAGGAGCTTCGTACGCAGACCGGGCCGTGTTGTGGGCGAAACAATCAACAGCTCTCGCCGCTCGACCGTCAACAGTCCCGCCTGCCCGAGCGATCTCGCAAAGCGTTGGAAGTCAAACTCACCGGGGTTGAGCGGCGGGGCCACCTTGTGAAACCACCCGGTCGCGTCGATTCGATCGCCGGCGCGAAACGGCGCGATCGTCTGCTCGACGCGCACGTATAGTTTTGTTCGCACCGGCGTCGGTTCGCCATCGGGTCCGATCAGGGCATCGACGCGCATCGGGAAGTACGTTGCCGGCGAGCGGTAGTCGAACAACCCCATTGAACCGGTGGTTCGATCGCGAAGCTCGGGCGCAGCCATGGCCTCGCCTTGGACCTGTACGAGGACCGGCTCATCCACCATCCATCCCGCGAGATCATTCCCCGCAACGAAGTGCTGGCGCACGGTAACCCAGGCTGCCCCCATGCTCATCGTGGCAACCGCCATGAACATCAGCGTCCACCGCCAGCGCCATCGCCGCGACACGACGACCATCACCAGGAAGGCGGCGCTGCCGACAAGCCACGGCCACACTATCGGGCGCGGCTGATACCAGCCGAGTGTGATCCCCAGCGCGAACGATAACGCCAGCAGCGTGATCGCCTCCGGCCGGTGCGTTTCTTCATCGCCTCGCTGAACGCTGGTCTTGGGTAACGCGGTATCGGCGGCCATGTCCGGCCATCGTCGGGTCCGACCCGGCCCTCGGCAAGCGGTGATCCGGCGGGCCCAACGCCGCCGCGGCCTTCCGCTGCTATCCTGGGCCGGCGACGCGAGCCCGCTCGTGGCCCGGCTCGACTCAACAAGGACCTACCGTGCACCGAATCCTCGGCCAACCCAGAGCGATTGGAGCACTTACCGCAGCCCTTCGCAGCGGGCGCGTGCATCATGCGTGGATATTCTCCGGCCCCAAGGGCGTGGGGAAGTTCACGACCGCGGTCCGGTTCGCCAGGCGGCTGCTCGATCCGGACCTCAGCCCGCCGAGCGAGGACGAGACCAATACCGATCACGACACTGAGACGTCGCGCCTGATCGATGCCGACACTCATCCCGATCTGCACATCGTTCGCAAGGAATTGGCGCTTTTTTCAGCCAACCCAGATCTGCGCAGCAAGAAGCTCTTGAACATCCCGCTGGATTTGCTGCGCGAGCGCATCCTCGGCGGGCGGACGAGCGACGGTCGCATCCACGAAGCGCCGGCGTACAGAACGCCCACGCTCGGCCACGGCAAAGTATTCATCATCGACGAGGCTGAGCTGCTTGGGGCTGAAGCGCAGAACGCGCTTCTCAAGACGCTGGAGGAGCCGCCGCCCAACACCTACATCATCCTCGTCACTTGCCAATCGCAACGACTGTTCCCCACGATCCGCAGTCGGTGCCAGCATGTTGCGTTCTCACCGCTTGATTCGGCGGCGATGAACGAATGGCTCGATGGTGCGGACCTTGACCTCGACGAGCAACAACGAACGTGGATCGAACCGTACAGCCAGGGTTCGCCCGGTACGGCGCAGCTGGCCGCCCAATACGGATTCCACCAATGGCAGGTAGCGCTGACGCCGATGCTCGCTGATCTGGCGGAGGGGCGGTATCCGGCCCAAATGGGGCAAACGCTTGCCGAGCTTGTCGAATCGTTTGCGTCGGCTTGGGTCGATCAGCACGAGAACGCCTCGAAGGACGCCGCGAACAAGGACGGCGCGAAGCATCTTCTGACGATGTTGGCGGCGCATGCACGTCGACAGCTCGCCCAAGACGCTGAGCATGGCGACGATCCTGAGCATTGGCTGCGCGTCATCGACCTGTTGCGCGAGGCTGAGTGGCAGCTTGAATCACACGTGAACATGAAGGTGTTGCTGGAGAACCTTGTCGTGCAATGGACGGATCTGACCGCGGCGCCCGTACGATCATGATTTCGCCGACTGGCGCAGCAACCCGCTTATGCGCTCAACGTTGCGGCGCTGGCAGAGTATCAGCGCCGCAATCCCGGCCACGACCATGAAGATGCTGAGCACCTGGCCGCGCGAAAGCGCCCCAAGGAGCAGCGCGACGCCTTCATCCGGCTGGCGGTAACGCTCCGTGACGATTCGCATGACGCCGTAGGCGATGAGGAAGACCGCACCAATCACCCCCGGCTTGCGCGGGCGCAACCAGATCAGCCCCAGGGTCGCGACGAGGATCGGCCCGTCGGTAATCGCCTGAATGATCTGTGACGGGTAATACGCGGTCAGCAGCGGCTCAACGACCCCGACCACAGCCTGATCGCCCTGCCTCACCGCCTCGACTACATTCTGGTAGAAACTCGTGTCACCTCCGAGACTTGACTTCAGGTGATCGATTTCCAGCAGGCGATCCATATCAATCTCAACCGCCGGATTCCATTGCAGAATCTCTTCGGGGTACTTCACACTCCACCAGGGCGGTTGGACCGCCGGTAGGATCGGCGGATACGACTGCATCGACGTCGGCAGCGCCTTACCCCACAGTTCCGCGTTGACGAAGTTCGCCAGCCGACCCAGGCCGAGTCCCGCCGGCGCCGCCAAGACCGTGAGGTCACAAAGATGCAGCGATGAGAGGCGGCAACGGCGCGCATACAACC
>JADFGE010000056.1 GCA_022567855.1 Planctomycetota bacterium
GCAAACTGTCGGAATTCGATGCGTGGGGTGAGGCGGGAGAGCTCTTGAGTCCTGTGTTCGTAATGTTCGGCGAGGTCAGTCCTACCAGCCGCGGATGCATATCCGCGGGCGCCCGCACATATTCATGTGCGGCGGGGAGAGATTGGCATCGACTAAACGTAGCCATCGAACATTGCATTCACAGGACTCAATAACCCGCTGAACCAGATGGTCGCCAACTGTGCGATCACGAGTATTCAACGGAGCAAGACTGTCGCCGTCTTCGGGACCTCTGATCATCCCCCGTCCGCAGCGAGGTCCGAAGCCGTTTGGTGCTTCAGCACGCGGACACTGCGACGAAGATCAGCACGGGCTCTGGCCAACTGCTCGCGAACCCGAGCGATCGGCGGGAACTCGCTATCTAAAATCGCTTCGACGTTGCCGGCTTGTATCGCTGCACTGATCTGGGCCGATTGCTCGGCCACCGCGGCGACCGCGTCAAGCGCAAGCAATCCATCCAGCGGCGCCAAGGAATCCGTGGCCGCTTCCGGCCAATCGAAGACGTCTTGAATGTGCCGAAGCGCGATCATCCACGCCAGCAATTGATCGATGTCCCTGCCACGCGCGAATTCGCCAAGATCGAGTTGTGGCGCAGCGCTACTTTGCCTCCGATCGCTGAGCCATTCTTCAATTCTCTTGCGCGCACCGGTAATGCCCGCGATATACCCAAATGGATCCTTTCGACTCATCGTCCCCAGCGCCTGATGCAGCAGTTCCCGATGCACATCTTCAAAGAACGCCTGGGTCAGTTCCCGCTGCAGGATTGCATCCGCAGCGTTGAACATGTCGTGCGACACCAACGCGCTGGTGATCACGCCGTCCGTTGCTAGGTGGGCTGACATGCGGTAGCAAATCTCCAGTCGATCAACGGCCGCATCCGCTTCTCCAACCTGCAAGAGACGATCGGCATCGGCGACGAGCAGGTTCGCCAGCTCCCGAAAACCAGGTAGATAGGCGGGGATGGCCAGCGCCCAGCGACCTCGAACCGCCGAGAAATCGCAACGAGCCGTGTGCGACGCCTCGCGCAGCAAGGTAATAATCGGATCAGCGTCGGTGAGCGATTCGACCACGTCGTCGTCGATCGGTTCATCAGGTTTCGCCGCCAAAGCGGGCCACTGCTTGCGCTGCTCAGGGTCGATCTCTTCCAGCAGCGTGATCGCGCGCAGATAAAAAATCACCGCGTTCGCCCCGGCTCTCGGCGAGAGTTCGCCCGTCATGAGCAGCGCCAACGAAGCTCTTCGATCGGCGATCCGTTGCTCGGCCATGTGCATCTTATCGAAGATCTTGTTGTAGGCCGGGACCATCCCCAGAGACAGAAGGCCGTGCTCACCGCCTTCGAGTTCCTTAGTGATCTCGTCCATCGCGGCTCGGCCCGCTTCCTGATCAGGCTCCATGAACGCTTCGATGACGCGGTTCATGAGCTGATCGACCTGATCAAGCGACTCGAAGAACTCCTCCTCGGTCATCGCGGCGAGTTGTTCGTTTTGTTTCGCAGCCCCGCCGTCGAGCCGGCCGAAGTCCTCGGCAAGCCGCTCCCTTCCGCCTTCGCCGGAGTATTTCTCCGCCATCCACCCGATCATGATCTCCTGCTCCATCGCGATCGCTTCGACATACTCAAAGGGATCCGTATCACTGAATTCCCTCAGTGCCTTGATCATCGTCGCGCTGTCATCGGGTGTGAACGCGGCGCGGTCCATGCCCGCTTGGGCGACCACATCTCCCGCGCTGAAGATCGCCTGTCCTATGAGCGAGCTGATGAGAGTGCGATCGCTGCCGAGGTGACCACCCATGCGGTAGATCGACGCCACCGCCGCCGCCGCCCCAGCCGTATCGCCGTCGCGCAGGCGCACCAGCGCGTCGGCGCGCATCAGTTTGGTGATGCCGCGCATCGATCCGAGATGCGGCAGCAGCAGCTCGACTCCCTGGGCGTAGTCCAGGTCAAAATCGCTGTAACCCTGTCTCGCGCCGCGATGCGCCAAACGAAGCACCGGCTGAACCCGCGCCAATGCCAAGCGGAATTCGTCGGAGATCGGGGCGTTCGGATTCGACCAGTCGTAATTCCAAAGTGACTCCTTCACGTCCCAGGGGAGCGACTCATACGCCTCGATCGCGCGACGGTACCACGTCGCCGCGTTCCTAGCGCTCTGAGCGTGAACACGATCCGACGCGATCAACACAGTCAGAATCACCAATACACCGATCCAGCGCCACATGAAGATTCTTATCACCCACGATCGGCGGCGCTGTAGAGATTGCGGATACGATGTCGGCATTGGCGACCTCTCAATTCCCCCAGACATGGTACCCAACGCATGGCTGAGATGAGCTTTGTTCCATATAAGCCTGAACCGGCTGATACCGATCCGGCCGACGCGGCTCGGCGGTTCTATGAAATCCTCAACCAACGCCGATCCGTGCGGTTCTTCTCCGATCGGCCGGTGCCGCGTGAGGTCATCGAGAACCTCATCCTCGCGGCGGGGACTGCGCCAAGCGGAGCCAACAAACAGCCGTGGCGGTTCGTGGCTGTGCAGGACCCGGCTCTGAAAAAGGAGATTCGCGAGGGGGCCGAGGCCGAGGAACGCGAGTTCTATTACCGCCGGGCCAACGAGCAGTGGCTTGACGATCTGCGCGCCATCGGCACCGATGAACACAAGCCGTTCCTGGAGATCGCACCCTGGCTCATTGTCGTCTTCAAACTGATGAAGGACGACGATCCCAACAACCCCTCGGATCAGGTGTATTACGTCAACGAATCCGTCGGCATCGCAGTAGGAATGCTGCTCGCCGCAGCGCACTTTGCTGGACTCGTCGCGCTCACGCACACCCCAAGTCCGATGAAGTTCCTTGGCCCGATTCTCAATCGCCCTAAATATGAACGGCCGTACCTGTTGATCCCCATTGGTTATCCCGCAGACGATTGCGTCGTGCCTGATCTACAGCGCAAATCGCTGGAGCAGATTATGGTTGTGGACAGGCAATGAGAACGAAGAAGGCTCGAGTAGTAGCCGCGGATGAATATCCGCGGGCTGCGGTTGTCAGTGCGTGCCGTCGCTTTGCACGGTCGTGCCGTAGCGAACACCGTCGGGAACAGGCACAGCGACGTTGACGGTGGTTCCATGATCGCCGGCGGTGCGTGTCTTGGAATCGACAGCAACGAAGCTCGTGTAGGCGGACATCAGGCTGTACCGCAATGCGATCTCTTGGATCTGCTGCGGCAACTCGATGTCGGCATCATAGGTTGCACGGTCGACGAGCTGCGCGATATAGCTGCGCGCCCACACTGCGGGTAGCGCTCGGTGTTCGTTAGCGGCGTCGATCGGATTGACGTCAAAACTCGCTTCGACGATTCCCTGGGCGGTTCTTCCCTTGATGCGAATGGTTGTGGGATCATCGCCATCGAATCGGCCAGTGACGATCACGGGGCGACCGACAAAGAGGTCCGGCGTGCGCGCTGGTATCACGTCGGCCACACGCATGTTCCCCCAATCGATGGTGATATCCATCAATACCGGCTGGCTGACCCGGTGAAAGAAGTTGTCCATGACCTTCGCGCCGTCGTCATTAAGGCTGAGGTAGGCGACCGCGCCTCGGCCGAGCTTGGCCATGCGGTTCATCAGATAACGATTGGGCGACGAACCGACGCCGAAGCTGAAGACGCGAGCCGAACCGAGTTGATCGTGAACAGCCGCAAGGATTTCAGATTCGTTTCCGATATATCCATCAGTCAGGAATGTGACGAAGCGTAGTCGCTCAGGATCATGGGGGAAGTCCAACGCAGCCTTGATGCCTTTGATCATCATCGTGCCGCCGCCCCCGGAAAGGTTGGCGACGTACTGTTTGCCGCGACGAACGTTCTTCGCCGTGGCGGGCAGAGGTTGACGGCCGAGCTGAGACGTGCTGTTGGAAAAACGAATGATCTGGAAGGTGTCTTGTGGCTCAAGACATCCAAGCGCGTGCCGCACAGCGTCCTTGGACTGCGCGATGGGTTGACCTGACATGGAGCCGGAGCAATCCATGACGAAGATCATCTCCATCGGTTGTCGTGGGCGATTGGAGATATCCTGCGGCGGATAGAGCATGAACGTGAAGTATCCACCCCCGCCAGAGGGATCACGATGCGTGAGCAGGGCGGTCTTGACTTGATCGCCGGCCACTCGGTAACGCAGCACGAAATCCTTGTTAGGAATGGCATCGTTGGGATCAAGCTCGACGCGCATTTGCTCAGACATTTCACGACTGACATTGATCTTGTGATTGATGCTATTGATTTCTTCGATGGTGACGCCTGCGTTGATATCCACAGCAAGCGAAATGTCATGTCCGCTGCGCTCATTGGGGCTCAGGTACTGGAGTTCGGTCTGTTGGCCGGAGATACCGACTCTACCGCGCGCGACGGAACCGACGCCTTGCGTGGAGCCGGGCGGATTAAAGCGCGGGCCGACGACCATTGGATAGACGAACTCGTACCAGCCGTCGTCATAGGTGAGCGTATGGAAGTAGGTGATGTTGACGTCGATGCGCTTGCCCGGTTCGATGTTGGCAACATGCTGCGTGAAGATGTTGGCTCGCTCTTGAGTGAGCAGTGAGGCGACGTAGCCTTGGCGTTTCGCTTCGTTGTAAATGCGCTGCGCTTGCTCGCGCTCACGGATGATGCCGCGGATCTTGCGCTCGCCGATGGTCATGATGAAGCCGTTGACGGCTGCGTTTTGCGGCAGGGGGAAGACGTAGACCGCTTCGATCTTCTCGTCGTAGGGATTGTGGAATTCCTGGGTGACTTCAACGGACGCGATGTACGCACTGATGGAGACGGCGACGTCGGTGTGACTGAGCGGCAACGCGACGTTGGTGATGACATTATTGACCGGTATGCGGCACATGAGTACGCCGGAGCCGGGGATGTCGTCGGTCTTGGTAGGTTGTGCGGTCCGTTTGGGCTTGACGATCACCCAGACTTCTTCGTCGAGTGATGGGAGTGAGCCGGGGGGAGCCTGTTCCGCAAGTCTCTTGCTCGTTCCGCCGCCACCAAAAAGCAACTCAATCTGCGAGCGGACCACAACCTGTCTGCTGGCCCTTGAATCCACCAAGCCTCGTTCGTAGTTCCGACTGCTCTTTGAAAGGGAAGGGTCGAAATGGGAATCCACCTCACATCCAGTAAGGAGTAAGACTGCGTTCAGCATTAGCAACAGGAACGCCATTGAGAGAAACTCAAACAACTTGTTCATTGCGTTGGTCCCGTTTCAAGGATAAGTTCAGCGTCGATTGGTTCGCCATCGACTGTTGCGGCGACGGTGATCGTTGCGTCATACTCCGGCTCGATATCGCCGACGATTTGCACGTGGATCGTGGCGATGCGCACCTTTCCGCGCGGCAGTGCGTCGGCAGCCGCGGTTGAAAAGGAGGCGATGATGACGCGATCATTTTGTATTGCCGCGGGGTCGTAGTAGGGCGGAGCGGTGAAGACCTCCGACTGGCCGCCTTCGATGCCGACGATTGTGACATCCCCTTTCGCGGCCGAGAGATCGAGTTGATACGCTGCCAGCGGTTCGTCGCCGGTCTGAACGTAAACGTCAATGGCGTCAAAGCGAATTGATTGCACATCGTCTTGAGCGCACACGATGGTGACAGCCAAGAGTGCAGCGATGCAAATGGGTGCGAGCATTCGCATCAGCTTGCTCCCTGCTCCAATGTGACGGCTTTCATCGCGATCGCTTCGACATCGGCGCGATCGATGACGCCGTCGGCATTGATGTCGCCGGCGGTCGGAGCGATGTCGTTATCGAGTTCCCGAGCGAGTTGAAACGCATCGAGGATGTCCACCCGGCCGTTGCGATCGAGATCGCCGGGTATAGAAGCGACGGTCGCCTGCAACGGCGTTGTGGTCGATGATCGAAACAGCCCGCTGATCCAGACGACCAGAGTCAATGAAGCGGCGGCGGCGAGCCAAGCGATGGGCTTGCCATAGGTGAACCGGGTGCGCTCGGTCCGAGCGAGCGCTATGGTCGCCTTTCGAAGCACAGCTTGGTCCACTTCCTGCGGAATCTTGATATGCCCGCATGTGAGGGATGCAAGGTCCTTGCGGAACTGTTGAAGCTGCTCGCCTTTTGGTTCTAGATCCTGTGGTGAGAGCTGGTCCACTGGTGGTTACTCCGGGGGCCTCCGTATATGAAGCGCCGAACTGGCCGAAAGGTTCACTGCCGGAACTCCTCAAAATATTTTTTTGTAATTTCGTCGGCTCGAAGGGCGGTCAAAGCGTGATGTAGCCGCGATTTGACGGTCCCCAGCGGGATATTCATCACGGTGGCGATTCCTTGAAGCGAAAGACAATCGACATAGCGGAGGAACACAACCTCGCGTTGACCGGGAGGAAGGTTGTTGACGATCGCAGCGAGCTGTTCGCGAACTTCGGCTGCGTCAGGATTGGTGGATGCGGCCGCCGTTGGAGGAAGGTCGCGCAGGTACGTCATTCGACGAGCCTGGCGTTGCATTGAAATCGCGATGTGGCGTACGACCGGGTAGAGGAATGTCCTCATATTCGACTGCAGCTGAAAGCCGGGGAACTTGCGCAGAAAATACTCGAAGGTCTGCTGAAGCACATCCAGCGATTGCTCAGGGTCATTTGTGAATCGAAAAGCAAGATCAACGACCCACCGTCGATGTCGGTTGTACAGCGCGGCAAAGGCTTGGAGATCACCGGTATCGGCCGCCTCGACGAGTTGAGCGTCGCTGCGTGGATCGTCGAATTGAGGTTTCTTTGGCGGCATCCGACACAGGGTCTGGGCTTGGGTCCAAAAATCAACCACGGCAGAGCGCCATGGTACCGGGACGCTGCGCGTCACCCGCTAGACAGGCAAAATCGTGGATATTTGGCGGTCGAGTTACCTAGACTGCAAGGCTGGTCGTCAGACTCCGAAGATATACACGATGGATTGGATGCTGTATGTCGTCGCGTCGGTGTTCGCACTCATTGGGCTGTTGTGTGTCGGGCTCGTCATGCTTCAGCTTCCGGGGGCGTGGATCATGCTTGCGCTGGCGGTGGTGATCGAGCTGTTTGATCACTGGTATCTTTCCGACGAGCCGGCGGTCACGTTCGGATGGTGGTGGCTTGGGGGGTGTGCGGCCCTGCTTGGGATTGGCGAGCTGATTGAACTCGTGGCGAGCATTGTCGGCGCGAAGAAGGGCGGGGCGAGCAAGCGAGGCATGTGGGGGGCATTGATCGGTGGGATCGCAGGCGCGATTGTGTTCCAAGTGGCGGTGCCGATCCCGATCTTCGGCGCGCTGGTGGGGGCGATCGTTGGCACGTTCGTCGGAGCGATTGTGGGCGAAATGACCGGCCACCAACCACAAACGCTCAAAGGCTCGGTGAAGCCGGCGATCGGCGCGTCGATCGGGCGGATCATCGCGTCGATGAGCAAGGTGGGCATCGCGCTGGCGGTGTGGATCGTTTTGTGTGTGGCGGCGTTCTGGCCGTGATGAAAAAGAGGCACGGCACCCCGGGCCGAGGCTCGTTGGTCAGATTGTCGCTTCGGTGACGCGCAGGACTTCTTCGACGGTGGTGGAGCCTGCGGCGACCTTCTGGAAACCATCTTCGCGCAACGTCACCATGCCGCGCTCGATACACATGCGCCGAAACTCGGTGACGTTGGGGTTGCGGGCGATGGCGTCCCGAAGGTGATCGTCCAACAGAAGCAGCTCGTACAGTCCAACTCGGCCGCTGTAGCCGGTCTCCCGGCAGCGCGGACAGCCTTTGCCCTTCATCACTTGGGAAGCCGGGATGCCATGCATGGTGAGGAACTCCTCAATCTCCGGCGTCACGGTAAGCTCGGTCTTGCAGTGTTTGCAGATGCGTCGGACGAGTCGCTGGGCCAGCACTGAGTTCACGGCAGCCCCAATGAGGAACGGCTCGGTGCCGATGTTGATCAGTCTCGTAATCGACGAAGGGGCGTCGTTTGTATGCAGGGTCGAGAGCACGAGGTGCCCGGTGAGCGCGGCCTGAATCGCAATGGTGGCCGTCTCGAGGTCTCGGATTTCGCCGATCATGATCACGTCCGGGTCCTGACGGAGCAGCGCTCGCAGCGCAGTGGCGAAGGTCATCCCGATCTTCTCGTGCGCCTGGATTTGCGTGATTCCATCGAGGTTGTACTCGACGGGATCCTCAACGGTGGAGATGTTGAGTTTGCGGATATTCATCTGCTGGATCGATGAGTAAAGCGTCGTGGTTTTTCCCGATCCGGTAGGCCCGGTCACGAGCACGATCCCGTGCGGCAGGGCGACCTGGTTCTTCCAGATGGTCAACGTGTCCGGGGCAAACCCCAGCTCGTCCAAACCGACGTTGATCGACCGCGTATCGAGGATACGCAGCACGGTCTTTTCGCCCTTTGGCGTGGGGACGGTCGAGACACGCAGGTCGATCTTCCTGCCTATGACCGTCGCGCGAATTCGGCCGTCTTGCGGCAGGCGGCGTTCGGCGATATCCAGGTTGGCCATGATCTTGATGCGCGAAGTGATGGCGGCGTGCATGCGCTTGGGCGGGTTCATCACGTCGAACAACACGCCGTCGATCCGGAACCGGACGCGAAGGGCTTTCTCCTCCGGCTCGATATGAATGTCTGACGCACCCTCTTTCATCGCTGTTTGAATGATGTGATTTACGAAACGTATAACGGGCGAGGACGCGGCTTCCTGAGCGTCCGCATCGTCCTCCTTCTCCTGCACGACCTCGACGTCGTCCTCGTCGACGTCGGAGAGGATCTCGTCAATGTTGTACTCGTCTGCGTCGTCCTCGGTCATCGCTTCGACGATGCCTCGGATGTCGCCGGCGGTTACGAGTATGTGCTTGACCGAGGTGACGCCGAGACGGCGCTTGACGTCATCGAGGAGGAAGACGTCGTCGGGGCTCGCCGTGCCGATAAGCAGTCGCGAACCTTCCTTGCGCAGGGGCAGCACCAGGTTTTCCTTGCAGTATTCGGGCCCGAGCCGGTTGAGCAGCTTGGCGTCAAAGGAATCGGAATCATCAATCTCTGCACGGGCGAAGGGCAGCCGGCTTTCCGACGCCACAACCTCCTGGACGGCGGCCTCGTCAACACCCATTTCTATCAGGATCTCCGAAAGGTGCCGACCCGGGGTCTGCTTGAGCACGCGCTGCGCCGCGTCCAACTGTTCTGACTCAACAACGCCTCGATTGAGCAGTTGCTGACCAATATCACCACCCTCGGCGGCGCCACTGGCCTCATCCGGCGTGTAGAGGCTCGACAAGGCGTCACAGGGCCCTGGAGAGGACGACTTCGCCTTCTTGTGGCCAACCTCGCTCAGCTCATCACTCATGCTTGATCCTGCTCTCGTGCTTCTTCTGGCGAACCATCATGGGATGCCGACGCTATCGACCACGGTTAAGCTCGAGGACCACGTCAACCGTCAGCTTCAGCGACGGCTCGTTGGTCGTCAGCGTGATCGAATCGTGCGTAATCGAGGTCACGCGAATCTCGATGCCTTCGGTCTCGATCGGGACAACCTCACCCAACCGAACAATGAGGCCGCTGAGGTTGGCCAGCGGCACGCTGCCCATGATCACGGATTTCAAGCGGAGGCTGTGGCAAGCGCTCTCGATCTCCTCGCGCCGCTTGGCGCGGCTTCTTTCCAGCCGCCTCGATTCGTCGTCCCCGGAATCAGGAACGGCCTGGTGAATCGGCCGAGCGTCCCTTTGGATCACGAACGGGTTGAACTGGACGTCGGTAAGGGGAATCTGGAGTGCGGTGTAGTCATCGCTCAGAACACCGACGACGGCGCGATGGCTCCTGACCAGGTCACCTGCGGACTGCGACGAACCGCCAGCCTGGGATTTGGTCACCGAAGTGAGAAACAGATCGATCGTCTTCTCGATGGCGGTGTCACCCCGAGCTGCCGCGGTGATCTTGGAAAGGGCGTGCATGCAGAACAGTCCCCCCACCGCCAACACCACGACCGCAATCAGGACCAACGGGCCGGTCCGGCGTTTCTTGGCCGATCCGTCCAGCAGGTCGAGATCGCCGTCTTCGGCCGCAAACGTCCCGGTCCCCAGAGGCACCGTCGCTTCGGACGCCAAATCCTCCGCCTCCATGAGGTCGGCCGAGTCGGCGTTGTAGTGCTCGTGCTCGTGCTCACTCACAACGGTCGCTCCAATCCTTCGTTGTTCACTGGCTGCTCGAAGTAGATGCTCAGTGTGAAGTCCGCCCGCATCAAGCCGGTGTCAAGCTCGGCGTCGTTCAGACCGCCGGTCTCCATGATTCGCTCCAGCTTCATCCGAGGCACGCGCGTGATCCGAGAAAGGTTCTCCATCTCCAGGAGGAATTGATAGAACCCGTCGAACCGGCCGGTCATACTCACCCGCAACGGCTGCTCCATGTACAGCGTCGCCAGAACGGGCTTCTCGCTCTTGACCGACTTCAAGTTCAAGTGGTTGCGCTTGGCCAGTTCCCAGACGTTCGCAAGAATGTCCTCGACTTGGTCGCGGTTGGGCAGCTTGGCTTCAATGAGCTCGACGGCCTCGCGACCCTGCTCGATGGCCAAGCCAATATCGTCGATTCGCTTGGCAACCTCGCGCAGCTTGTCGAGCTTGACCTGCTTGATCTCGATCTCCATCCGGGCCTGCGCGATCTCAGTGTTGCGCGGCTTGAAGACGTACCACCACGAGGCCACGGGCACCGCCAGCAACACCACGAGGAAAATGAGTTCGCGAAATCCAAAGCGCATGATTCAGTCTCCTCTGTTCGCAGCGTTCGGCACGGAGGCGGTTTTCTTCCAGTCCGGCGAGATAAAATGCAACTCGTCCGTCATCGGGTTCCTGAGATCCTGCGGTTTGAGCAA
>JADFGE010000057.1 GCA_022567855.1 Planctomycetota bacterium
GCCGACTGCCGTTGACCCTGATCTTTGTCATTCCGCTCGGCGTGCTCATGTGCGTACCGCCTGTCATGTCGATCGGCAATGCATTGTACGCACGGATAGCCCGCAAGAGAATGTTGCGGTCTGCCGGTGGAGGTGACAGATGTGCGATTGACAGCGGTGATGGCGCTCCGGACGGTACATACGTTCCCACGCCGTCAGGTCACAGCGGCGGCCTCCGGTGGAAAGGAATCCTAGCCACGGGCTACATCGTTGCATTCCTCGGCTACTACTGTTTCGTCGCGTTTTCTCGTGATGTTCGATATGAACACAACAACTACCCGTTCTCGGCCTTCATGATGTATCACGGTATTCGCGCCAAACCACCACTTGATCGGCACCAATCATATGAAATCCTCGCGTCGCGCATCGACGTGGAGTCACCGAACCAGATTCCCGCCAAAATGCAAGAGCGACTCGACAGGGTGTATCGGAATCTTTACAAGATCAAGGACATCGAGGAATTCCGCTCTCGACTTGCCAAGATATTGGACTATGTGAGTACGCGGCTTTCCGGGGTTGAAAGCCTGACGCTACGAGACGTCGTTCTTCAGGTGCCGGCCTATCCGGCAGGCCCAGAGCCAATCGAGCTGCATTCAGCCTTCAAAGCCAGACTTGACAGGTCAGGCACTTTTCAGGCTGTGACAGGCGCCTACGAAAAGGATCTTGAGACGCGCACCGCATATTTGCGTGTTGAAACAGCCGGCTATCACGACCCCAAATTCCGATTCGCCTATATCCTCAACTATGCGGATGGGCCCAAAGAACTCGAGGGCGAGGCGATCGGAAATCGCTTCTACTATAAGCCGACCGAAAACGGCCGGCACCTGTTTGTTGTTTTGTCACGGATTCGTCTATCCCCAGTAATGAGGAGCATATGTGCTTTATCGCCAACGTTTGGCACGGTCCGGGACCGACGTGGAAATGACCCGATCCGACCGATGAGAGGGGTTTCCAGCCGCCAGCGGATGTTGTAGTCTCATATGAACATCTTTCACGTTACTTGTGGTCCGGCGGTTATGGAAATCTTAATTGTCTATGTAGTCTATCACATTAGAAACCCTTGGTGTCGGTATGTGCGTATCACCGCCGAGGAGGAAATACGTTGACTCGCAACGATGTGAAGATCCGCTCCCATCGACCAAGGATCGTGATGTTGCTGGCCAACAGCTTCCTTCACGACACGAGGGTGCATAAGGAAGCGCGCAGCTTGATCGAATGGGGCTGTGAGGTGCATGTTATTGCACTGTACGACCCCGAATTACCTGTGAGTGAGGAAGTGGACGGCATCCACGTTCGCCGCATCAGCATGCGCCGCGGCGACCTGTGGCGGCTCGCGGCCGTGGTTCTGTCGTGGTGGTGCCGGCCCGCACTTCGCCTAGTGGTTGGCTCGCCGCTCGAAGACCAGCCGCTGGACGTTGCCGGTGATCGAGAAACGCCTTCGGCAGAATCGGAGCGCAGGCGCTTCACGTTGCTTCGTGGTCGGCTTGGGAAGATTCCCGGGTTACGATGGGCGGCTCACACGATTTTACGGACAGTCCGGCGGCTAGTGAGAGTCACTGCCCGAGTGTACGGCGGTCTAAGTCGGCGCGTTACACGGGTTGTCCGTGCGATCATACGACGAGGCAAGCGCGTTGTACCATCTTCACTGCGCCTACTGGCTATGAATTTTCAGTTTGCTCGCCACGCGATCGACTTGCGGCCGGACGTCGTGCAGTCACACGATTTGAACACCTTGCTTGGCGGGGCGCTCGTGAAGCGGTTGATCGGCGTGGGGTTGGTTTACGATTCGCACGAACTTTTCTTGAAGCGCAACATCGGCAACAAATCGCGCGCGCGAGATAACCTTATCTGGGCGCCGGTCGAACGATTCTGCATCGGCAAATGCGATGCTGTTCTTTCGGTCGCTGAGGGCATCTGTGACTATCTCGCGAAGCAATATGGAATCCCCAAGCCTCATTTGATTCGCAACGTTCAGCCGTTCGAACCGCCGGGCGTCAGGACAACACTATTGGCGGATGAATTGTGTATTCCGGCCGATCGACGAATCGTGATTTACGCCGGGGCGATTACGATCAACCGCGGGCTTGAGGTGATGATCGACAGCGCGCCGTATCTCAATGGTGCGGCGTACGTGATCATGGGCTATGCCCGCAACGCGGACTATCTGGCTTCGCTCAAGCAACGGGCGACGAAGCTCGGCGTGATGTCGTCATCCGTCTTTTTTCGGGAAGCCGTCCCGATCGACGATGTAGTCCGCTACGTCGCCTCGGCTGATCTGGGGATCGTGCCCACGCAGAACGTCTGCCTGAGCTACTTCTTCGAGTCGAGCAACAAGATTTTCCATTGCGTGATGGCCGGCGTGCCCGTGGCGATGAGCGATCATCTGGAGAAGCGGCTGTTGGTCGAGGAATATGGCATCGGGGCACTGTTCGATGAGACCGATCCAAAGGAGATCGCCCGCGCCGTCAACGAGACCCTCGACGACCGGGAAGCCTACGCCGTGATGCGCCGCAACTGTCTGGAAGCGGCGCGTGTGCTGAACTGGGAGCACGAGGAACGGAACCTGCGGCAGATCTTTGCCGACGTGCTCGGCGACCGTGCTGCGCCGATTCCTCAGATTCCGATCGAGCCGGCGTGCGCTATCGAAACACAATCGCCCGGCCATCCGCGTTACGTTACAACGAAATGACGATCAAAGACGACTACTTTCGATACCTCGATCACATCGGCACATCGGTGCCGATGCGAGAATTGTCGGCTCACCCCGAATGGTCGGACGCGATCGCGCTGCGACATGACATTGACCACGACCTTGATCTCGCATTGGAAGTGGCCCACCACGAGCATGAACGAGGTATCCGAGCGACGTACTTCCTGCTCCACACGACCGACTACTGGAATGATCCACGGTTCGCTGTGAAATGCGCTCAGCTCGAAGCCTACGGGCATGAGGTCGGACTGCATCTGAATCTGCTGACCGAGTGGGTTCAAGGGCGGTGTGCGACGCTCGGCGGCCGCCTTACGGAGCTGCTGGAACATCTGCGGGCCGGCGGCGTGGATGTCATCGGCACTAGCGGGCACGGCGATCGCACCTGCTACGAACACGGCTTTAATAACTATTGGATTTGGAAGGAGCTGCGCGGCGATCAGCCGGAAACGACCGAGCGCGGATTGAGCGCGGAGGGGATTCGGGTGGCGGACCCCCAGCGGCAGGTGCCGTATCCGCAGGACAATCGCCTTCGCCGAGAGGATGGCGCTGAATTGGATCTATGGACCGTTTCGCTGGCGGATCATGGTCTGGCCTATGACGCCGTTCATGTTCCAAACGACCAATACTGGACGGACACCGGAGGTGGTTGGCGCCGTTCCGCCGATCCGTTGAAGGCCGACCTGTCCACGGGACGACATCAGATTCTCATGCATCCGCATTGGTGGCGGGGGCGCACCCGGACGTACTTTGTTCTGTGCCCGGCGCGATCGGGGTCGAAGTGGCTGGTGAACTTCGTCGATCAGGCGACCTCGTGCCGCGCCTTGCACGACTGGACGCTGAACCATCGGCGAACAGAAGACGGATACGAGCTGGACAAGCGCACCGGCGATGACTTTTTGGGTCTTGTGGAGTCTCCTAACCTCGCCTCGGCGCTGATTCGACAGGCGGCAGCGCACCACCGGTCGATCTTGCCCGGCGACGTGTTGGAGGCCAACGTGTATCTCGAGCCGTTTCTCGACGAGTTTCGCGCCCAGATTCCTGACGCGGAGCTGATCCACCTCCATCGGGACGGCCGAGACGTTGTTCGATCGATTCTCAATCGAGATTGGTATGACACGCCTCTAGATCGGCGGCATCGCACCGTGCCGATTCCGAATTGGGTTGTGCTGAATCAGTTCGAACGGGCCTGTTGGTACTACCGGTACACGCAAGAAAGACTGATGACGGCGACGAAGGCAAGGATCAGCTTCGAGCGGATGGTCTCGGACCGCGCCTACCTCACACGAACCCTGCGCGAGCTTGGAATCGTCGTCCATCCATTGCTGGCGGAAACTGAGTTCGGTAAGCGCATCGACGCCAATCGCCGCGACGAGTTTCCGAGCTACGAACGGTGGCCCGAGGCGTATCGGATGGCGTTCGAACGGATCTGCGGCGATGTGCAATCGGCTCTTGGATACGCAGTGGACAAGGGCATCGTGGACCATGAACTGGGGACCGCGGCGTCCGAGCCCCCAAGCGGCAAGACGCACGTGCAGCCAGTGCTCTCGATGGAGTTTGCGTCGATGCCCCCACCCACCGTGACCGGAGTTCACGTTCACTGCGTCCCGACCGACCGCGGGCTGGAGGTCGGCACGAGTGAATCCGGGCACACGACCGCGCATCTGGTGCTCGGTCGTGGTGACTGGTTGCGGGTAGAGTTCGAGGACGGCTGCGTCTGCGATCCGAACGTGTTCTACAGCGCGCGCATTCGCTTTGACGTGGCGCCCAGTGCTGTCGTACGCGTATTTCTGTTGCTTTACGATAAGCGTGGCGCGCAGGTCGGTAAACGGCACGTTGCCACGCTGCGCGGCGACTCGGATTGGGTGGGCTTCTCGTTTACGGTCCAACCGGGGGCCAGTCACTTCATGCTGGGGCTGCATTTTGGCGATCAACCGCCGGAGCATCGCATAACGCTCAGGAGCGTCATCGTGAACTCAATTGTTGCGGATGAGAACTACCGCGTTCGCATTCCAACACCAGCACGAACCGCGCTCGGGCAGGAGTCGCCACTACCAGCGGCCGACGAACGCGGAGTCGAGGTTTGATGGCCGGACGCGCGCTCCGTACGAATCTGTCCCAGGTGACAAGACGGGTGCGTCTATTCGGCAATATCGTCGGCTGGGTGCTCGGGGACGTGTATCGAAACGCTAAGGGTCAGTTTGTCCTGATCTTCGCGTTGAGCGTGCTGGGTGTAATCGCTCGCCTGGGAGCGATTGGATCGTTCATGACGTACATCCACGCCCAGCAGACGGACCAGCCCATCATTGTGCGCGGCGTTGAACTGCCCTCAGATACCGGATTGGGGACGCTCCTGTTGTGGGGCAGCGCGGCGTTGGGGCTTGCGATAACCACGGGGATCGCTACCTACTTGGCGGACGTAGCGACATTCCGTATGGCCCGGGAGGCGATGAGGCGAGTGGTGGATCGGGCGATGACGGTCGTCGCGGCTGGGCAGACCCGGCCGCTGCCGGTGGCTGACGACGTGACGGTAACCACGGCGAGTCGCAAGGCACTGATAGGGGATGCAATGATGTTCATGCGGGCGATGCTGGTCTTCGGCCGCGTCGCCGTGCCGCTGGTGACGCTCTGCTTGGCGACCGGGTTCCTGTTCAAGTACAACGCACAACTCACGCTGATCCTTGCTCCCGCGCTCATAATCTATGTCGTCCCGTTTTACCGGTTCAATCGTACGATCGCGAAGGCCTCTCGCGCGTACGAGCAACGGCGGCAACGCCGGGCCGGCGTACTCGGGCGACTGTTGACGTTCGCGTCTCAGACCCAATACCCCGGGATCACTCGCCCGGCGTGGGCTGATCTATATCAGTCTGAGCCGAAGGGTCAGAGTGCGATGGATGCCTTCCGCTGGATTATCCTGTCCCGACGCCGGGTGTCGGCTCTGCAGGACGTTTTCTTTGGCGTGGTTCTGTTCGCCTTGCTCATCGTCTTTGGCAAGTTCCGTGCCTCAGACGGAGTAGACTGGTTCGACCTTCTGGTATATCTGATCGCGCTGCGATACGCCATTCAAGGCATGGGCCAGACCGCCTCGGCGGTGATCACGATCACCCGTTTCGCGCCGCAGATCCGCAGGCTCAAGGAGTTTGCGTCTCTGGACGTGGAGGCCGCGGCGGTTGGGATCGACGAGGATGCGAAATTCTGGACGTTCCAGGCGGCCCGGCCCGGGCTGGAAGGATCGGTGCCCAGTGCCAAGCCACAACCAGGCGATGTCGTCGCGTGCATCGACGCCTGCCCGACTGATTCGTACCGCCTGGTCGAGTTCTGCCGGCGATTGCTGGGGACGACCAATCGAAGGAAATGTAACCGTCTCCTTGGCGCGATGTTCTATTGCGGTGACGTCCGCAGTTTTCCTGGGCTTCCCATTGTGCAGCTCCTGACCGGTGAAAAGGAACCTGACGCGACCGCCGTTGACGGAGCGAAGCGTGTGTTGGATCGTGTCGGAGTCCTCAACGAGATCGAGGCTCTACCTTTGGGCATGGAGACAACACTCGGCCCCGAGTCAACCGAGGGGCTTTCCCCGCTTTGCCGTTACGCGCTGTGCCTGGTGCCGGGCGTCCGGAGTTCAAGGCAGTACTTCGTCCTTGATTGGAAGCCGCTGGCGCGCATGGGCTCGGAGGCAAGGCAGGCGGTCTTGGAGCTCCTGTCCGACCGGATTGTCATGCTGGTGTCGATCGGCGCGACGGCCGATCTGCTTTTGCAGGCGTCCCTCGTCGTTGTCCTTGACGAATCGACGATCAGCGGCATCGGCGACGCTCAGTGGTACGGCGCTCTTGAAGATGCGTCTCAACGTCAATTGCATTTGGTCGGCGCGTCCAATGGCCTGGATGAAGAAGAGGACGTTGATGATCTCGAGGAGCTATGATCGACGCCGATGGCCGTTCCGTTGGAGGAAGGCTCATCGCGTCCGTCTGGTATAACCCTGCCGATGCAAGTAGAAGATCGGGACCGTCTCAAAGGGATGTTCGCCCCGCCCGCCAATCCCGCGGCGGAGCCAATCGCGAACTTCCCCCTCCTATGGTATGAGGAGTTTCTTCAGCGTCTCGTCGATCTGGAAATCGAGGTCATCACCTACCGCGACCTTTTCGACGACAGTGATGATTGGGATTATCGATCGAACTACAAGCGGGAGTTCATCACCTGGCGCAAGACTGTCAGCGATCCGAGCAAACGCTACCTTCTGATCCAGCACGACGTCGACAACCATCCGTTGTTCACGAAGCGGATGGTCGCGATGGAGGCGGTCTACGGTGTTCGATCCAACATTTTCATATTTCGGCAGCGGTATTCCAGTGCGAGCAGCGACCCGCCTTACGAGATCGATCACGAGTTTTTCAAGGAGGCTCAGCGGCGCTCGTTTGTCGTCGGGTATCACCAGAACGCATTGCCGTTGGCCGGTTTCGATCCGCAGCGGGCCGTGGAGCAGTATCGATCGGATGTGGAACATCTCCGTCGGCTTTACGACATCTCATTCGTCGTGCCGCACGGAGGCGTTGGTGTGGAGCTTGACGGTCGGATGATCCACAACCTGGATGTGCCGATGCCGGTCGAGTTCGAGGGAAACCTGCGCTGGGTTTACAATGGCCACGGTGTACGATTTGCCGATCGCTTCAGTGACGGCGGGCTGCGCAAGACGCGCGATGCGCAGCGCATCAAGGGATTCGATCTGGTGGGCGGCTTCCTTCCCAAGCTCAAGCGGGGCACCCGCAACTTCTGTCTGATTCATCCCCAGCGCTGGGGGTTCAACGTCGACCCGCAGCAGAATCCAATGCTGGCTGAGGAGCCCTGGTATCGGGAAATGCTCGAACGCTACCAGTAGAAGCTGGCTGGCGCACCGAGGCCACTTATGATCCTTACCTCCGCACCGGCGGGCCAGTAGAGAATCCGAACGCACTGACGGCTGTGCGAGTACAAGCCGGGGACCCAGACCGCCGTTTCTCTGCCCACGCGCCAGGGATGCTCTATAGTAAAGCCCCATCGACTGTTGCCTGCCGTGCGGATAGCAGATCACGCAGGAGTCGTCCGCGAAATGAAGCGTATCTTTGTTCGAGGAATCAGCCGCTCCGGCGGAACGCTCATGGCCACCGTGTTGGATGCGCATCCACAGGTTGCGATGTGCTATGAGCTATATCATCATCTCTTGGCAGCATCTGAAGACAGTCAAGAGCAGGCACAAACGCTCATTGAGCAACTTCGAGCGGCCACGAAGAGGCGAATGTTCAAGTCCGCCCGGATCGAAGATCCCGATCTCCGCACCTTTGCGGCCCGGGCTGAGCGGGCTGGCATTCAGCCTCCAACGCTGCTTCGTCTGCTCGAAGAGCACGTTGGTCAGGGGTGCGGCCTCTCAAGTTTCCAAGATCGAATGCTGTTCATTGAGAGAATCGCCAAAGAGAAGATGCAGCGCGAGGCGAAGGAGCACTGGGGTGTCAAGATTCCTGGAACGTACGATCAACTCCAAGCGATGTTTGACGACGCCTATTTTCTCTTTATGCTGCGTGATGCGCGAGACGTCGCCTCGTCGCAAAAACTCGTGGGGAATTTCAATAAATCACCGGAAGAGGTCGCTCATTCCTGGCAGAGGGATGTCCTGAAGTTTCAGAAATTCGCGTCGCAGCCGTTCGTTCGGGCTCGACTCGTGCGTTATGAGCAACTCGCCGCGGATCCGGAACCGGAGCTTCGCGAGATAACCGAGTTTCTTGAACTCACGTGGGATAATCGCCTGTTGCATTTCTATGAAGAGGACCTCTCGTTGTATCGCAATCCGAAGGGACACTTATCCGCCGATCAGGTGAACAGGCCAATCAATACAGGCAGCATTGGGCGATGGCGGCGTGATCTGACGTCGGAGGAGGTGAAGGCAGTCGAGGCGACCGCGGGTCCGCTGCTTCAACAGCTGGGTTATGGTCTAAGTACCGAAGCGCGGGCTTACTTGTGACGGACTCTCGAACATTGCTGGAGATACGCTTGAGGAGCTCGGTTACGAGGTGGGTATCGATGTGGCGGCGGACGCATAAGGGGCGAACCCCCGATCGGTGCGACACCTCGCAAGACCGGTTCGATCAGTTATGTTCGCCGCCCCAGCCGCTAAGTTCCGATGTGCAGCATGTTCACTGATCGCGAGGCTCTCAAGCGGATCTTCGATCCGCCGGCCGATCCATCGGTCGAATACGAGGCAGTCTTCCCGCTCGGCTGGTACGAAACGTTCCTCCAAACTGTGGGCGATCTCGACGTTCAGATCATCACGTACGATGACCTGTTTGAGAACAGTGACGACTGGGATTTCAAATCGTGTTACCAGCGGGAGTTTGATCATTGGCACGAGGCTGTCCGTGACCCGTCGCGCACCTATTTGTTGATACAGCACGATGTGGATTTTGTTCCGACCTTCACCAAGCGGATGGTGGCGCTCGAGGCGAGCTACGGGATTCGCTCCAACGTCTTCATTTTCAACGAGCTGTACGATGTCTTCCCCGAAGATAGTCCCTACGACGACAGTCCCTATGAAGTGGATCATGCGTTCTTCCAGCACGCCCAAACCAGCGGATTCGTGATTGGGTATCATCAGAATGCCTTGGCGTTGGCCGGACCGAATATGGACGCCGCTGCCCAACGGTTTCAGCGTGATGTGGCCCAGCTCAACTGCTATTACCCGCTTAGATTCTTCTGCCCACATGGGGGGCCGGGTCGCGAGATCGGTGGAAAACTTTGCCGCAACTATGATGTGCCCTTGCCCGCAAAGTATCACCGCCAATTGCGTTGGGTCTACAACAAATATTCGATACGGTTTGCGGGGCGTTTCAGTGATGGCGGGCTGCGACGACTTACCGATCCGAAGCGACTTGAGCAGCTTGATCTTGTTGATGGCTTCGTGAAGTCGATGCAGCCGGGCAAGCGCTATTTCGCACTCATTCATCCGCAGCTGTGGGGCTACAACGTCAACATGAACTACAATCCCCATCTGGCCGAACAGCCGTGGTATCAGGACGTGTGCCGGCGATTTGGCGCGGCCTGATGCAGCCGGAAGCGGGCGTCACAGCGCTTGCTTGAGCGAGATTTGACGGTTGAGAGATCGACACGAACTGAGCGGAACCACCAACGTGCCTTGAACAAAGAGTCTGCGCTGAAACTGAGCTGTGTCCCACGCCATGACCGTTTGCACCGTATCCGAACCAGCCTATGTCCGCTTGCGTACGCCGGATCATCACTATTTCGAGGATGAGCCGATCACGATCTTGTTGTATCCGCCAAGTGCGGATGAATTCGACCTCCGTGTGACGGCGGCGAACGGCGAAGAAGTGTTGCGCGAACTTCTCACTCGAAACTTGCTGGAAATGAAATCGTGTTTGCCGATCGGGCAGTCTCAGCTTTGCTTTTCCACTGAGCAGGTCGATGCGTTTTGTGAAGTGGCGGGCGAACTTCTTGATAAGCTCGGCTACCTCAGCGCGGACTCCGAAACGGTATCGCCGAGTCACTTGCGTAGCTGAATCAACGCAGCGCCGGCGCCCGCTTCGGTTCAACGAACCACGCTTCGAACAACCTCATGATCTGATCGACAGCATCGGTGCGAACGTGGCGGTTGTCTTCCTCGTAGGGTGCTCCTGACAAGACACACACCGCTTCATACGCGGGAAAATACGTGACGCGATCCGGATGCGCCGACACGAATGTGTCGATCACCGCTCGTAGCATGGACTTGCTCGCAATGTTGGCGATTACGCTGTTCATATCGCGGAACGTCGCCCGCAGCGGCACCGGCGAAAGCGTAATAACGATGTGCCCCGTCGGATTGTTCTTCGAGAATAACTCGAAGACCCGATTGAGGTTCGCCAGGTTCTCCTCGTACGTCGACATCCGAAAACCGTGACGCGCCTCGTCAAATACCTGCACAGGCGGCACAAGCGGGTAGACGTAGCCATCTGATTTGTGATACCAGATTTCCGCTTGCCCGATCGTCATGATGAGAACCTGAGCCTCGCTGAAGGCCTGCTGAACGTTCTTGCGATGTTCCGCAAGCTCGCGCTCCATCTCCTGGCGACTTTCCCACGCGACACCTTTGCGATACGGGTCAAGCAGGC
>JADFGE010000058.1 GCA_022567855.1 Planctomycetota bacterium
GCACCGGAGCTCAACCCAGTGGAAGGGGTGTGGTGTGAATGGAAGGCGCATCGCCTGGCCAATCACCAAGCGGAGAGTCTGGATGGGTTGTGGCAGTTGGCGATCGTCGAGGCGATCGACATGCGAGGCTCGCAAGCACTGCTGCGTGGATGCGTTGGCGGTACGGGCTTGCCGATCCGTCTTCACTGAAGCGTGCGGACATTCTTTATACAGGAATCAGTAAACGGGGCATTCAAGCCTTCAGGATATTTGCTTTGCGGTATTGTTTGCCGAGCACCTGGGCGGCCGGGGCTTTCATCCAATCCTCGAGCACGGCGGTATAGACCTCGCGGAAATCGACGTTGAACTTCAGATCGCCTCGGTCGAGATCGCTCAGCGAAGGATGATCGCCGAGCAAGCCCGGGCGGACCATGTCGCCGATGAAGTACATTGGGGCGGCGGTGCCGTGATCGGTCCCGCCGGAGGCGTTCTGCTGCACCCGCCGGCCGAACTCCGAAAACGCCATCGTGAGCACGCGCCCGCTGTCACCCTGGGCCTTGAGGTTCTTGTAGAAGGCGTTGATAGCCCCGCCGAACTGGGTCATGAGGTTGGCGTGGCGGCCGACCTGGCCGGCGTGGGTGTCGAAACCGCCCATCGAGACGTAGTAGACGCGGGTGTTCATACCGTCGCGGATCATCGAGCTGACGATCCGTAGTTGCTGGGCGAGTCGACTGCCGGGATAGCCGACCAGCGGCGTTCTGGCCACGGCCGCGCGGATACGCTCGGAGGAAACCTGCGCGTCGAGGGCGGTGCGCATGAGGAAGCCGAGCTGGCTGTCCGGATCGACGTCCGCGAGGACGCCGCCGCGGTTGATGTGAGCGTAGGGTTTGTCGAGGCTTGCTTGGACATCCTCGCCGAGCCAGCGGAACAGCTCCTCGGTCTCGAAGGTGACGGGCTTTTGGATGCCGCCTTGCATAGCCAGCGGGGCGTTGCGGCCGATGGCCACGGCGCCTTCCGGCACGGGCGTGCCGTTACAGGTGCAGTCGAAGTACTTGCCGATCCAGCCGTACCCTTTGGCGCTGTGGTCGCCGGTGTGCCAGATGTCCATGGAGGTAAAGTGCGAACGGTTGGGATTGGGATATCCGACGCCCTGGACGATGCTCGCCACGCCCTGGTCGTAAAGGTCTTTGAAACCGGCGAGATTCGGATGGAGCCCGATGCCGTTGGAATCGTCGAGCTTCAGCGCGCCGGGTTGTTGGGCCTGACCACGATCAGGCGCGGGGATGGCAATGGCGGGACGCGCCCGGTAGTAGTCGTCACTTCCATAGGGTACGACGGTATTGAGCCCATCGTTGCCGCCGCCCAACTGCACCACAACGAGGACGCGATCCTCCGGTACGCCCGGCTGACTCGTCAGCATCGACCCCAATGGGCGCATCATTCCCAGGGCCGAGCGTTGGATGAACAGCGGCGCGGTCGTGGCCATCGAGGCGAGCGTTAGGCCCTGCTGAAGGAATAAGCGTCGCGAGTAAGTATTGTAATCGTGATCGTTCATGGCACGGGTCCAAGAGGAAGGGGTCAGGAGTTAGGGGTCAGGAGTTAGGGGTTAGAAGTTAGGGGTCAGGAGTTAGGGGTCAGGAGTTAGAAATCGGACTGCGCAAGGCTGAGAGCGGACCGCTGACCGCTCTCTTCTAACACAATTGATACTCCGGCATGGCGGTGATGAGGGCGAGTAGTTCGATGAGGATCTTCTCATTGAGCCTGCCGCCCTGTGACTCGACATGATCGACGAGTGCCTCGATGCGGCGTTCGTGCGGCTTGCGTCCGAGGTTGAACCAAAAGAGATACTTCACAGCCTCCGTGGCGTCGATATCGCCCAGCGGTTTGTCAAAGTGGTCGAGCAGCGGCGTGGCATCGTACTGCGATTGGTCGATCTGCCAGGGATAGACCCCGGGTCGCTGCCCGGTCAGGAGATAGACCAATATATTCTGGCGGACGAACATGGTCGCGGTGTTGATCCAGCTGCGTCCGCCTTCCCACCCCTCGACGGAAGGCGGGTAGAAGATGTTCTGGCCCATCAGATCGGTCGCGCTGAGCAAAGCGCGCAGGCTGCGCGGCGGTGTCCGCAACGACCGGATCGCTTGCACGACTAATTGAACCGGGCTCTTGATCTGGGAGCAGACGTTGTCCGGCTCGTAAAAGTGTCGTGACTCAAAGATCGTCCGTAGAATTGGTTTTAGGTCAAAGCCTTTGCTGCGAAAGAGTTTCGCCAGCTCCAGGACGAATTCCTGTCCGGCCTGGGTGGGTTCGCCCGGCATGTCGTTGACGAAGAACCGATAGATTTTCCAGCAGATGAACTCGCTGCACACGTCGCGCGAGAGAATGATGTCAACGAAGTCGTCGCCGTCCCAGTTTCCGATTTTTCCCAGGATGTGCTTGACGCTATCGTCGTGTAGGCGTTGATAGCGCGGCGAGCCGTGGCGGATGAATTGGTCGTCGACGTAGGTATACCCGGTCAGGGCCCGCGCGCCTTGCTTGATATCGGTCTCGGTGTAGTCGTTGCCTTCACCGAGGGTGAACAGCTCCATGAGTTCGCGGGCCAGGTTCTCGTTGGGCGACTGCTTGCGGTTTAGGTTGTTATCGAGATAGCGGATCATCGCCGGGTCGCGAATGATCGCATGCGTGAGCCGGCGGAAGTTGCCGAGGGCGTGGTATCGAAACAGCTGGTTCTGTTGGAACATGTGATAGCTGTCTTCGATAGTGCGATAGCCGGTGGCGAAGTGTCCGTGCCAGAAGAGGGTCATCTTCTCTTGTAGCGGCCGGGGCGTCTCGATCATGCGCTTCAGCCACCAGCGTTGAAGTTCAGCGATCTGTTGGCGATCGGCGTACTGGCGGCGCTGGCGTTCTTGCCGATACCGTTCGAGGGTGGCCTCGTCGCCGTTTTCCCGTGCGGCGCGAAACTCCAGTTGCTGTTGGCGCGTGCGCGGACGCATGATGTCGGCGTCGAACCGGTCTGCCTCAATCGGCTCTGTCTCGACTTCGTCGGCGTCGATGATGTAATTGACGGCCGATTTGAGACCCATGTTGGCCAACGCTCGCACTTGGCTCGGTGTGCCACCGAACCCGGCTCGATTCAGCAGGTGCTGGGCTCGCCAGTAATCAAACTCCCCCTTGTTTAGTGGCCGCAGAATCCTTGCCGCCATGGCTCGCTCCAAGCCCCAGTGGTTGTCACCGACGATCAATCATACCCAGGCTCTTCGGCACGCGAGCGTTCACCTACCCAGCCGATAATCCCTCGGTCGCGGGTTGGCGGGTTTTCATTCTGTTGTACGCATCCAAAGGGCGGTGCATCCCCATCGGCTAGGCTCTATCGGATGAAAAGTGGGACGGGCATCTCGCCTCGGCGAGTCGCCTATGGAGACTTGCCCGTCTGTAAGAGTGAAAACGACGGGCTGGAAGCCCGTCCCACTAAGATTGAAGGGCACTCTTTTGATCCATCAGACAGAACCTAGCCCGGATCGAGTTGGTGAATCTGGGGGCGTCTCCTGACCGATGCTCATCAATTGATAATTCAACTTATTGACGATGGAAAGTAGCGAACCGCGATGGTTAGCGCCGCCAACGAAAACCTGATCCGCAAGCTCCAGGAGTTGGACGGCCAGTACGAGCAGCTCGGCCGGCAGTTGCTCGACCCCCAGGTCCTGAGCGACCATCGGCAAGTGCGCACGCTGTCGATCAAGCGGGCGGCGCTGGAGTCGGTTGTAACCGACTATCGCGCGTACTGCCGGGCGATCGAGCAGACTGAGGAATTACAGGCCGTCCTGGACGAGGCTTCCGATCCGGAGCTGTCGGAGCTTGCCCGTGAGGAGTTGCCGAGCGTTCGGCGCAACGCCAAACAACTGCTGGAGTCAGTGCAGCAGCGTCTGCTGACGGCGGACGATCGCGCGGTCAGCTCGGTCATCCTGGAAGTTCGAGCCGGGGTCGGCGGGGACGAAGCGGCCCTGTGGGCGGGCGACCTGCTGGAGATGTATCGGCGTTTCGCCGCCATCAAAGGCTGGGTGTTCGAGGAGATCGACGGCCACGGCGCCGAGTCAGGCGGGTTCAAGCTGGCCATCGTGCGCATCAGCGGCGAAGGCGTGTGGGCGGAGCTTGGCTACGAAGGCGGCACGCACCAGGTCAAGCGCGTGCCCGCCACCGAAGCCCAGGGGCGAATCCACACCTCGACCGCGACCGTGGCCGTGCTTCCTGAGCCTGAGGACGTGCAGATTCAGCTCGATCCCAGCGATGTCAAAGAGCGGATCACCACGGCGCAGGGACCGGGCGGGCAGAACGTGAACAAAGTCGCCACCGCGGTGCATCTCATCCACGAGCCGACCGGCATCGAAGTGCGGATGCAGGACACCAAGAGTCAGGCCCAGAACCGGGAGAAGGCGTGGCGGCTGCTGCGGGCCCGACTCTATGAACAACAAAAGGCCAAGGCCGAGGCCGAGCGCGCCGAAACGCGGAGCGCGATGATCGGCTCGGCGAAACGAGCCGAAAAGATCCGCACCTATCGCTACAACGAGGATATCGCGGTGGATCACCGCCTCGGGTCCGGCGGGGGCGGGTTCAATCGCGCCGACGTTCTCGCCGGGCGGATACAGCCGTTGGTCGACGCGTTGATCGAGCAGGACACGGCCAGGCGACTGGCGGCGTTGTGAGAAGAAGAGAGGCATCAAGGGATCAAGGCACGAAGGCACGAAGGCACGAAGGCACGAAGGCACGAAGTGTAAAGCCGCGACCAGTGGTCGCGCTCTTCTCCATCGAGGCATCGGGGACTACACCGCCTCACATCGAGCGCTGGGCCTGCACCGAACCGATAGAACCTCTGATCCGCCATGATCGACGATCATTACCTCGAGGCTGAGACCGGCCCGGACACCGACACCCTCCTGCTGGTGGTGGTGGGAGCGCATTTGCGCGCCGAGCTGACCGATCGCCCGCTGGCGTACATGCTGGTGGACCAGATCGAGAGTTGGCAGCGACAGCACGTGGAAGCGGAACCGTTAGCGCCGCTGGTGTGTAGCGACATGTGGTATCTCAACGCGGCGGAGCTGTTGTCGCGCCCGACGATCTGCCTGGGCCGGCCGGGCGTCAACGCGGCCTCAGCGTTCTTCGCCAACCGGCTGCCGACGGCGTTCGTTCTGGAAGAGGCGTTCCAGGTTCAGTTGGATCTCGAGTTCATCACGATGCAGGCGTGTGTGTGGGGGGTCAACGCGGCCGCCACCGCTTCGGGCGTGGAGCTGTTCGAGGATCGCTACCTTGACTCGTTCCTGCGTGCGGCCCACGGGATGCCCGCGCAACCCGCCTGAGTGAGCCGCCTCGATTCCCTCCGACACTCCGCTCGCGGCTTCGCGGGAAATGCGATATCCCGCCCGCTGCACGATCGCACGCACTTTCGCAGCTCCCGCGAAGCCGCAAGCGGGGTTTCTGAAGGATTTGGGGCGCCTCGCACGGGCAACGAGATTCACCACTTTTTTCTCGACACGGCCCGAACCGGGGGTATGCTGACAGTGCAGCGGATGAGCGTGACGGGATCGTACTTCCCGGTCGCTGAGGGTATCAGTTGCCTCGGCACCTCAGAAGGATCTCGCTCATGAACGCTGTACCTTCTCAGTTCAACGACACGCATCGCACCGGCCGCGGCCGCGCGTTCTCGATGACCGAGCTGCTGGTGGTCATCGCGATCATCGCCGTGCTCGCCGGCATCCTGCTCGTGGCGCTCAAGGGCGTCAGGGAACGGGCCCTGGCCACCCAGACCCGGGCGACGATGCAGGAGTTCTCCAAGGCGTGCGATTCGTTCCAGATCGAGCACGGCCGCTACCCGGGCATCATTCCCGAGGGGCTTCTGGCTTCCAACCACAAGCTCAGCGGAACTGAGAACGCCTTACTCGACATGATGGGCGGCGTCGTGCGCGGCGATCATCCCAACTATTCGGCCTTCACAGACCCCGATGGCTGGAAGGAGATTGTTGTCAACAGCGACACGCCGCTGGGGCAGATCAAAGTCAACCTCACGTTGATCGGCAACGGTCCGGAGATCAACGGCACACCGTACTCGCCGTACTTCACACCCAAGGGCACTGAGCTGGTGGCAAGCAGAGGCCAGGCGAATGCGGGCAGTCAGAGCCCTGGCGCGATCTCACTACCCGACCTGGTGGACGCGTGGGGACAGCCGATCATTTACCTCCGCCGCGTCCGCCCCGTCGGGGACCTGGTCGGTGTAGACGATAGCACTAACCCGCAGTTCATGCTCGGCACGATGAAGCCGTACATCAACTCCGGCGGTCTGGGTGAGTTCGGGCAAAGCCAGTTCAATCCCGACAGGGGCAGCATCCTCAGATTGGCCGCTGATGATGATGAGAAGAGCCGCATCTTCGCGCAGATCATCCGTCACCCGAGCTTTGGCGCGCCGAACGAGTCGCTCGCCGGCACCGCCCGCGGCGCGTATGTCCTGATCTCGGCCGGCAAGGACGGCGTGTACTTCTCAGTCGCGGACGGACCCGGGACGCCGCAATCGCCGATCTATGGTAATGGTCCTGATAGCTTGGATTTCAATGAGTTCATGTTGCTTGGGCCAAAGGTGATAGACGAGTTTGACGACCTGCGCCTCTTCGGCGGCGGATGAGGCCTTGCACGGAGCACGCAGATGAACATGCATAACACAACGTTGCGCCGGGATCGAGGTTTCACAATGATCGAGCTGATGGTGGTGATCGCCATCATTGTGCTGCTGGTCACCCTCGTCGCCGTTTCGTTGAAGTCGGTTCGAGGCTCGGCGCGGCGCACCGTCTCATTGAGCGCGCTGAAGCAGATCATGATGGCCTACCGCAGTTACTCCGACGACAACCGCGGCCAGTTGTTGCCCGGCTATATCGACGCAGACCTGTTCGCCGACGGTGAACCGTTTGCGAATCTCACGTTCACCCTTCCTGGTGGTACGCTTCTGGAGCCGGAGGATGCGCAGTCATACGTGTGGCGGTTAACGCCGTACGTGGACAACGCGTGGGAAGTGTTCTACAGCGAGTTGCGCGATACGGGGCTGATGGCGCAACTCGAAGCCGAGTACAGCAGCGGTATCTATGGGCCGTTCGATGGCCTAAGCTCGATCGTCGGCGGCATCAGCGAGCGACCGACCTACGGCCTGAACTCGATCTTCGTCGGCGGTGACTCGGTGCATGGCGGGACGGATGTCACCGATCGACATCCCTGGACCGGAGATCCCAATGTCATGCCGATCGCGGCTACGCGCTTCACGCAGGTCAAGAACCCGGCGCGGCTGATCGTCTTCGGCGCCGCGGCCAAGGCCGACACCAGCGGCGCAATGGTCTATGAAGATCAGTCGCTGGGTTTCTGCGAGTTGCGACCGCCGTTCCTGGATGAGCCGAGCGGGGCGTGGATCGATCCGCAATGGATCATGGGGTCTGGCGGCCTGGTCAAGCAAACGGCAACCGGCGAGTACGGCGACGGGGCGGGACTGCCGATCGTGCGCAGCGGCGACAACACCATTCCCGTGGCGCACCTCGACGGAAGCACCGCGGCCGTGAGTCTGGCCGATCTGTCCGCCGACATGCGGATGTGGAACCCGCGGGGCGTCGGCCCCCTGGGGCTCACGCCCGCAAACTGAACCATTGGGAGGCCACGGCATGAAACGCACAAGAGGCTTCACCTTGATCGAGTTGATGGTGGTGGTCGCCATCATCACCCTGCTCATCGGCCTGCTGTTGCCGGCGCTGGCCAAGGCGCAGCGGCATACCAAGTCGATGAAGGACGGCGCGCAGCAGAAACAGATCCACGTGGCCTTTCTGACGTACGCCAATGCCAACGACAGCGGGCTTCCCGTGCCCGGCCTCATCGACCGCAATCCGATCCAAGTCGATGGGCAGCCCTACGAGATGCCCAACGAGGGGAGCGAGGCGTTCGAGCATAACTGGTCGGGGCCCCTCTACTCGGTGATGATCGCCCAGCGGTTCTTCGACACCGACGTCCTGATCGGGCCTACCGAGATCAATCCGGTCGTCGTACCGTACGAGAACTACGACTACTCGCAGTACAACCCGGCGGCCGACAACTACTGGGACTCCAATTTGACGGTCAATATTGGGGCCCGGCCGGGCGACGCGGAGTTGTGCCACGCCTCCTTTGCCCATGAGGCGATCTGCGGCTACCGCAAGAATCGACAGTGGCGCAACACCCAGGACTCGACCTACCCCATCATGGGCACGCGCGGCGTGAAGAATGGCGTTCTGCCCGGAAACGACTACGACAGGTCGCCGACCTTGCGGCTGCACGGCACTAAGCGCCAGTGGGTCGGCAACATTGTCTTCGCTGACAACCACTGGGAGCAGGTCGGCAACTTCTTCCCACCACAGACCACGTATAGTCCCCAGAATGGCGACCGCGCGGTGAAAGACAACATCTTCGCTGCAGAGTTCGAGGATGACCACCCCGTAGACCCGCGCGCCGCCGGCGACGCGTGGCTGGTCATCTCGACGGCTGCCGCCCTCGATGGTTTCTCAGTGCAGGCAGACTACGATGTCCTTGACTGACGTGCCAGAGAGCGCCGCACCGGCCTCATGACGCCGACGGACGACCCGACCCGCGGATATGCATCCGCGCTAGCAGCGCCCGGTCCATGTATGCATTCGCGACTATCAGGGCCGGTCATAGCCCCGCATGTATATGCGGGGGGGCGGGGGTCACTCAGCCGTAAGCAAGCCGCGCTCGTCGAGGTAGCTCAGGATCGCCCGCACTGAATCCTCAACGCTGAGCTTGTCGGTGCGCAGGTGCAGCTCGGGATTCTGCGGCGCTTCGTACGGATCGTCGATTCCGGTGAACCCTTTGATCTCGCCGGCTCGAGCTTTCTTATAGAGTCCCTTGGGATCGCGTTCCTCGGCCACGTCCAGCGGCGCATCGACGTAGACCTCGAAAAAGGGAAGGCCGGCATCGTCGTGCAGCTTGCGGACGAGATCGCGATCAGTGCGATAGGGACTGATGAAGCTGGTGATCGTGAGTATCCCGGCCTCGGCGAAGAGCTTGGCCACCTCGCCGATACGGCGAATGTTCTCAGCACGGTCCTCGGCGGAGAAGCCGAGGTTCTTGTTCAACCCGTGGCGGACGTTATCGCCGTCGAGTCGATAGGCGTGCTTGCCCTGTTGAAGCAGCACCTGCTCCAGGGCGACGGCGATCGTGCTTTTACCCGAGGCGGAGAGACCCGTCATCCACAGCGTCACGCCCTTTTGTTGCATGTTCTGGTGGCGCTCGGCGGGCGTGACCTCGCCTTCGTGCCAGGTGATGTTGGTTGCGACTTGCTCAGTCATGGGGGTTGGTAGGAGTTAGGGGTTAGGGGTTAGGAGTTGGTTGTTGGATGTAAGGATCATGCGCCGACGGGTTGTTCGGAGGTCGCCCATTTGATGAGCACGTCCGCCACTTCAGGTCGGCTGAACTCCGGCGGGGGACGTTTGCCTTGGGCGAGCAGCTCACGCACTTTGGTGCCGGAGAGGAACACCTTCTCATCGGGGCCATGCGGGCAGGTCTTGGCGCTGGTCATGCCTTCGCAGACGGTGCACCAAGCGGCGTGCTCGAATTTCAACGGCGTGATGCCGATCTCAGCCGGCGTGAAGTCGTCGAAGATCTTTTGTGCATCGTAGGTGCCGTAGTAATCCCCCACCCCTGCGTGATCGCGCCCGACAATGAAGTGCGAGCAGCCGTAGTTCTTTCGAATCATCGCGTGAAGAAGCGCCTCGCGCGGTCCGGCATAACGCATCGCGGCCGGCATCACCGACAACATCGTGCAATCGGCAACGTAGTAGTTGTCGATGAGCACCTGGTAGCACGTCATGCGAACATCGGCGGGGATATCGCCCGGCTTCGTCTCCCCCACCAACGGATGGATCAACACGCCGTCGCAAATCTCCAGTGCGCACTTGGTCAGATACTCGTGAGCGCGATGAATGGGATTGCGGGTTTGGAACGCGGTGATGGTCTTCCAACCCTTCGCGGCGAACGCCTCGCGCGTCTTGGCCGGCGGCAGACGAAACTCGGTGAACTGTTCGCCCGGCTCAACCTCCGGGGTCACGGTGATGACGTGAATGGGACCGGCGATAAGCCAAGGCCCTTCGCTGAGCACTGCTTGGACGCCCGGATGGGCCTCGTCTTCAGTGCGAAAGACATTGGGGATTTCCAGCTTCTTGTCGTGTGGGTAGATTTCTCGGACGTCGATGACCGCTAAGAGCGTGCCGTCGCCGTGGAACAGCGCAGCCTGCCCACCTTCGCTGAGGCTGGCCTTTGTCGCGTCATCAACGGCGAGCGTGATGGGGATGGGCCAGACCGTGCCATTGGCCAGCCGAGCCTCCCGGCAGATCGACTCGAAGTCGGCCTTGCCCACGAACCCTTCCAGGGGGCTGAACGCACCCGTGGCGATCATCTCCAGATCGCACGCCTGCTTCGTCGTGAGTGTGATTTTTGGTAAGCCCGACGCTGCGGACGTGAGTTCCCGCGCGCGATCGGCGTCAGCGAAACGATTGACCAACGTTCCCCCGTGCGGGGGGATTAGGGATGAAGCGGCCATGAAGACTCCTCTCCCCTTTCCGTGGGAGCGACTCGGAAACAAGGGGAGCCGATGGTAGCCGGTTGCGGTAGCCGGGGCAATAGTAATCCTTGATCGCGCACCCCGCCGATCCGCCTGTTTCATCGTCAGGATTCAGCCCCAGGGGAGCGCGTGGTGGCACAGCCTGTTCTAGCGGAGCTGTCTTACTAGCGATGTCCGTAACCAGACGGATGCTTGG